>NZ_CP083957.1:300000-494404 GCF_006442795.2 Mesorhizobium sp. B1-1-8 | reverse complement strand
AGCGCGCCCCCCGTTGCTCAGTCTCAGCCGCCCGCTCGAAGCCGAGCGCGGCGGAGATGCGCAATGCTGCGCCCAATACCGCTTCGCCGACCTGGGCGATCGCCACATGCGGTCCGACGGAACGGGGATAGGCCACGCTGATGCCGCCCAGGATGGCGCCCGACGCATCGCGAACCGGTGCCCCGACGGCGATCAGGCCGACGAAGTTCTCGTCGATCGACGTTGCGTACCCGATGGTCCTTGCGGACATGATCTGGACGATAAGCTTCTCCGGGTCGGTGATGGTCCGCTCCGTCAGCCGCCCAAGCGGACCTTCGCCAATGATCGCCATGATGGTCTCGCGACTGGACTCCATAAGGAAGGCCTTGCCGAGCGCGGTGGAATGAAGAGGAAACGTCTCGCCGGGAGAGGAGCGTATGACCACAGGGCTCCGGCTCTGGACGGTCAGGAGATAGATGCCCTGATCGCCCCGCCTGACGCCTAGAAAGGCGTTGAAACAACCCTCTGCAGCAAGCGCCTGCAATTCTGGCTCGGCCGCTGCGATGAGACGATCCTTGCTGAGCATGTGCCGCGCGAGTGCCAGGACAGAAGCGCCAAGCCGATAGCGTCGCGAATCAAAGGCCTGTTCCACATAGCCGTGCTCGGTCAGGGTATTGAGAATGCGTTGAACGGCTGGCGCGCTCTGTTCGAGGCGGCGGGCAAGCTCGCGCACGCCGACGGCATCTGCCGCTTCCTTCAAAACGCCCAATACCGCAAGCCCGCGCTCAAGCGAGAGATTACCCGTCACGGGGTTCGTTCCTTATATCGGAATGCTGTTCCTTATTTCGGTATTGAAACCAGCTTTAGCGGCGGCTGTCAACGAGGAATGTTCACTATAGTGTGTCGTTCTAGAGTGTGCGTTGCGGCGACCGTGTCCTCATGGACCTACGCACGGTTGTCGGCCTCAACGTTCAACGCATTCGCCGGGAGCAGGCACTCTCCCAGGAGGAGCTGTCGTTTCGGTCGGGCTTCACGCGCGCCTATTTGTCCGGCCTTGAGGCTGGCCACCGCAACCCCACTTTGCTGTCCCTTGCCAAGCTCGCCAACGCCTTGAATGTCGGCGTCGAGGATCTCATCAGGGCAGCGCAAACCGCCAGTGCTGCGGGCCGCCGCAGGCGGCGGGGAACGCCCGGTTGAGGGTTTCGGCCCAAGAACCGGGGATCTTGGCTCAGGGTCTGCTGCGACCGATCAAAACTTCCACCTCCACCTGCAGTGCCAGCGCCAGCATCTCGACGGTGTCGAGCGTGGGCGAGCTTTCCTCGCGTTCGAGCTTGCCGATATAATTGCGGTCAAGCCCGGCCAGGTCCGCAAGTTGTTCCTGAGACAGGTTGGCACTCTGGCGAAGCAACCTCAAATTGCGAGCAAATATGAACCTCAGCCTCATGCGGCGAGGCAGTCAGAGCGCACCCTTTAGTGCCACCTACTATAGTGGTCAAACGTATCCATGACCGTTGCTTTCAGGTTTTAGGTGGCTAAGCTTTCCGGAAAGCCCATCGTGTGAGAGACTGCTAATGCATACTCTTTCGGGAACCGTTTCGCGGCGCAGTATTGAACGCATATTCGAAGCAGCGTCCCAGATCGATAAATCCGTCAGCGTACGTGATATCATGGAGCAACTGCGCAGCAGGATCGAAGGATACGGATACGAAGCCTGCCTGATCACTGAACTGCCGCATCAGGAGACCGGTTCGCTTTCCGAACACATCCTGCTCAATGGCTGGCCGGCGGAGTGGCACCGCCATTACATGGCCGAGAGGCACTACCGTCATGATCCTTGCGCAGCATTGTGCCGCACGGCCATCGGCCCCTTCGTCTGGAGTGACGTGCGGCGCACCCTGATCAGCGACCAGCAGCGGCGGGTGATGGATGAGGCCGAGGAATTTGGCCTGCGTGACGGGGTGTGCATTCCAATCCAGGTTCCATTTGGCAAGCCGGCCGCAGTTTCAGTTGCCGGCGCCACGATCGACCTCGCGCCGGAGGCGCGCTGCAGTGTTCATGCGCTGGCCCGCCACGCACACGCGGCGGCCCTGCGGCTGCTCACCAAAAAGCGGCGCCCGCAGCATCAGAGACTGTCGGACAGGGAGCGGGAAATCCTGCAATGGATCGCCGCAGGCAAAACCGCGTGGGAGGCCTCCAGGATTCTTGGCATTTCGGAGAGCACGGCCAGCACGCATTTGCGCAACGTGAGGCAGAAGCTGGACGCGGCCAACATCGCCCACGCAATCGTCGAGGCGTTACGACGGCACGAGATCGAGCTTTGATCCATCCCCGGATCTGGGTATGGCGTCCTTTGCAACACGTGGCCAGATGCGCGCTGTGTGAGGAACGCGCGCCATGTTTCAGGTCCATGTGGTCGATAAGGCCAACCGGCTCGCCTACGAGGGCTATCTCGACACGTATTTTCGCTTGCGCCACGACATCTATGTCGGCGAGCGCGGCTGGCACGAGCTGAGGCGCGCTGACGGCAAGGAAGTGGACGCTTTCGACACCTGCGAGGCAGTCTATCTTATCGGAATCGATCCGCATCTCGGCGTGGTCGCAGGCTCGCGTCTGATTTCGACCGTGCGACCGCATCTGATGAGCGAGGTTTTTCCGGGGTTGGCGGACGGAGCTGTTCCGCGACGGGACGATACTTTCGAATGGACGCGCTTTTTCGTCGTGCGCGCATTACGCGAGGCCGGGCGACCTTGCCGAGCCGCCGGCGTCCTTTACTGCGCCGTCCAGGAATACGGCCTGCTGCGCGGGATCCGGCATGTTACGGTCGTGTGCGAGGATTACTGGCAGCGCCGTTTCCAGTCGATCGGCTGGAATCCCAGGCGCCTGGGCATGCCGCTGCCCCATGACGGGACGTCCCTTGTGGGCCTGATGCTCGATATCAGTGCTTCAGCTCTGCGGGCAACCCGAGACGCCTATGAGATCGCGGACACTGTGCTTGGCACCGCCGCCCCGCATTTCGCTCAGGACTAGGTGCCCGTTGGGCCATGGACGACAGCCAGCGGCCACACGTCACGCCGACCACCCTCGACAGGATCATCGAGCGGCACAGAAGCTGGCAACGGCTTTCCGCGAAACTTTCAAGCACATATCAACAGCGCAGCCCGGCGAGCGCCCTCTTGATGGTTCCTGCGATGGGAGCGGCGGTGCTGGCCGAGCGGCTGGCATGGCGTTTGTTCGTTCGATCGCAACCAGCCGACGCCAATGAGGCCAGGAACAAAGTGCTCTATCTGCTGTCGCTTTCAATCGGAATGGGAACGGGCTTCAGCTCGCGCGAGACGGCCTTGATCAGCGCAAGCCTAGGAGAGTTCGCCTCCGAGGTCAGAGGCTTGCTCCAGAAGTAGCAGGCAAGGACGGCCGAAGCCTCCAGCGAAACGCGCGTGTCCCGCGGCTGAGAAGAGCGGCGGTCAGCCCACGGTCGACGTCGGCTAAAGCCCGACCCGATGGGTGGTACAGACGTTTTGCCGGCGCGACCGCCTGCGCGCCTGCCATCACAGCAGCCGCCCAGTCAGCTGGATGCCGCCATCACCCGGCGGCAGTCGCTAGAAAGCATGCCGGTCATCCGTTCTGGCGGGCGGCCGGACACGCCTTCGGACCAGCTTTCGCGCTTGTCATATTTCTGAGCCACCGTGGCCGCCAGGCCACGCATGAGGCATCGCAGACCGTTATATATGCGGATGAGCTAACTCTTGTTGTTGCGTGAGCCTGCAGAAGGTAGCTCAGTCGGTACAACAAGGAGCGGGGATTTGGTTCATCGGACAGCTCGGTGGCATTTGCTAGGCCTGATCACGGCCGCCGTTCTCCCAGTCTGGCTGTTTGCCGCATTTCTCCTTGTCGAATACGCCTCCCGTGAGCGATCTGGCTTCGAACAGGAGGCAGCGCAATCGGCCCGCGAAGCTTCTCTTGTCGTCGAAGCTGAGCTCGCCAACCTTCGCGGCCTGCTTGAAGCACTCTCCAAATCCGCGGCGCTGGCGAAGGGCGACCTTGCCGGATTCCAGAAAGAGGCTCAGCAAATCGTTGCCGGCAGCGATCGCATTGTCGCGCTCAGCGACCTGGACGGCCATCAGTTCTTCGATACCCAGTCTGCTTACTCGGCACCTCAGCCTGATCTCGCGCCGCTCAGCGGTTCGGAGCGCGACAGGCTTAAGGCAAGAATGCCCTTGGTCAGCAATGTCTACGCCAGACAGCCCTCGAACGAGTACCGTATCTCGGTTGCCATCCCGCTCCAGGGTCCAAACGGCCAGACTTGGCTGCTCGCCGTAAGCGTCCCGACTGCTCACATCCGCGATGTCCTGATGCCGGCGGTGCCGGCGGGATGGACCCTGGCCGTTGGAGATGGACAGGGCAATTATGTAGCTCGTTCGCAGATGCACGAGGAGGTTACTGGCAGGCCCGGACTGCCCGAATATCTGCAGAAAGTGATTGGCCGCTCCGGCACCTTTATTTCGAGGAACTTCCAGGGCATAGCCCTGCTTGCCGGCTATTACCGGCCACCCGGTTCAAACTGGTTCTATGCGGCCAACGTGCCCCTGTGGGTGGTCCAGGCTCCGCTTTGGCGATCGCTCGCCGCAATATGCCTGTTGGGCTTGCTGGCTATGGGGATCTCGACCGCCCTGGCTTACTACGTCGGGAAGCACTTTGCAGGAGCGGCTATTGCACTTGCGGCACGTGCCAGCGCGCTCGGCCAAGGCAAGCCCGTGGCCCCTATGTCGACGCGGGTAACTGAGTTCGCCACGATCGCCGATGCGCTGGTCGCGGCCGAACGGGCTATCGCCGAACGCAAGCACGAGCTCGAAACGGTGCTGGAGACGGCCCCGGCGGCCGTCTGGTTCACCTATGATCCGCTTGCCCTCCAAGTCGTGCGAAATCGCTTCGCGGCCGAATTGATGGGACTGGCGGCTGACCGCAACTCTTTCGGCTCCCCGGACAAGGTGGTCGACACGATCGCCTTCAAGAATGGCCAGCCCATCGGCCGGCAGGACCGTCCTTTGAGCCGGGCCATGCGAGGCGAACAGACCGACAGTGAGGAATTCGCCTACATCCTGCCCTCGGGCGCCAAGCGGTTCCTGCTTTCGAGCGCCAGACCCATCCGTGACCCGGGGGGTAGGGTTGTTGGAGCAGTGCAGATCAGCCTCGATATCACCGATCGCAAACGCACCGAAGAGCAGCGCAAGCTGCTGCTTGACGAGCTGAACCACAGGGTCAAGAACACGCTTGCGGTAGTACAGTCCATAGCCAGTCAGACGTTGCGCAGCGCCGCTGATTTGAAGGACGCAGATCGCAAGTTGTCCGGCAGGCTCATCTCGTTGTCCAAGGCCCATGACATGCTGACCCGCGAGCACTGGAGCGGCACCGACCTGAAGCATCTGATCCTTTCCATCGTCGAACCGCACGCGGTGTCGGAGCGCTTCGAAATCGCCGGCAAGCCAGTGTGGCTTCCGTCCAATCTGGCATTGTCGTTCGCGCTCGCCCTGCACGAATTGGCGACAAACGCCATCAAATATGGCGCTCTTTCAGTGCCCGCAGGGATTGTTTCGCTGACATGGTCGGCGAAGCGCAACAACGGCGGGATCGATCTTCGGGTTGAGTGGCGCGAGAGGGGAGGGCCAACGGTCAGACCAGGTGGGCGCAAAGGCTTTGGCACCCGCATGCTGGAGAGGGTTTTCGATCCCAAATCATCGGACAAGGTCACGATGCGTTTTGACAGGGCCGGCGTGGTCTGCGTGTTTGAGGCGCATTTGGCCGCCGCCGAAGCTGATCCTATCGAGGCGAGCGAGAAGGTAACCCAGGTGGATCCCGCGCGGTAGCTGGTCATGTTCGATCGCGGATGCGTTTGCGCCAGCTGTATGATGCTCATTGCGCTGAAAGTGGCCGTCGCTGAAACACTGGCGCAGTGCCATGCCCCATTTTGGGGCCATTTTAGCGGGGCGGTATTCCGCTCATCCCCGGCAACAACATGTCGGTCGCCCTGTGCGAGCAGGCGGGTCGGCCCCTGCATAGCCGTCTCGATCGAAGCCCCCAGGTTCTAGGCATGGCCGCGCTGCCCGCCCGCCCTCGTTCGTACCTATGCCGCGCTTTTCCAGCCTCTCAACGAAGCATGCTCGGAAGCGACTGGACAGAACAGTGACGGCCGGATTCTGGCTATGGCGGCGCCCGTGCTTTTTTCGATGCTGCCGGTTTCGGAACCTCGTCGAAGCACCGACGTTCCTCTGTTCGCGCCATCCGACGCACTAACCAAGGAAGGAAACGCAAATGGGCAGCACCAGTGACAAGGCAGCCGGCTTGGGCAACCAGGCTGCCGGAAATGTCAAGCAGGGTCTCGGCAAGGCAGTTGGAAATGACCGGCTGCGCGGAGAGGGAGCCGCACAGGAGACCAAGGGGAAGGCACAAAAGGCGGTCGGCGACGCAAAAGCGACCGCAAAGAAGGCCACCGACAAGGCAGCTTCGGCGATAAAGAAGAACCTGTGACCACAACTCAAAGGGCGGCGAGCGAGCTTGCGGTTCGCCCGCCAGCCTGCCTCATGGCTTGCCGGGCGTTAACTTCAAATTCGGTGTTTTTCGGCCTCACGAATTTAGCTGCCGTAGGCATAATCCATGTGCTTCGATTTCCCCGGGCGGCTCCATAGCGGAGCCACAGGCGGCGAGGGAAATGCCTCGCAGGCAAGGGCTCGCTTGACGCGGCCGGCCACGCCACCTCTGGAAAACAGCCCGGGTGGAGGCATCTGCTAATATCGCTCAAGGCCGGCAAAGGCGGTCCTGTGTTTTTAAATGGTTGAGCCAGATCTTGGCGGCGAATGCAATGACGTGCATCCGGGACCCAAGTGGGAAGGCGCTTGGGTGGCGGCGCATCCGCGCACAGCTTTGCCGACTGTAGCAACCGTCGTCGCTGCGGTGGCCGCTTTATATTTCGGCCGCGAAGTGTTCCTGCCGATCGCCGTCGCCCTCCTGCTGACCTTCGCACTCGCTCCGTTGGTCTCTTCCCTTAAGAAGCTTGGCATCCCCCGGCTCGCGGCGGTGATCATCAGTGTGCTCGGCGCATTCACCGCGCTTGCTTTGTTCAGTTTCGTCGTTGCTTCGCAAGTGAGCGAGTTGGCTCAGAACGTGGCTCTTTACCAGGCAAATATCCTGACGAAGGTCCGCTCGCTCAAGGAAACCGGCGTCGGCGGTGGGATAATTTCCAGTTTGAGCGATGTGGTTGAACATGTCGGCCAGGAGATTGACCGAAAGGAGCCATCGCCTCCTGCCGCCGTGGAACCGCCCAAGCGCGAACCGGTGCCTGTTGAAATTGTCGCGCGGGAAAAACCCCTGCAGGTGCTTCAAAACATCATTGGCCCGCTGATCAGCCCCTTGGGCTCGGCAGGCCTCATCCTCATTGTCGTCATTTTCATGCTTCTGGAGCGCGAGGACCTGCGCGACCGTTTCATTCGCCTCGTCGGCTATGGGGACCTCCACCGAACCACGGAGGCGCTGCAGGACGCCGGAGCCAGGGTCGGCCGCTATCTGCTGATGCAAATGGTCGTCAACATCGTGTACGCCATTCCGATCGCGACTGGTCTTTGGATCCTTGGCATTCCTAACGCGCTGCTGTGGGGATTGCTGGCATTGGCGTTGCGATTTGTTCCCTATATCGGCCCGGTCATCGGGGCGCTGCTCCCCTTATCCCTAGCATTGGCGGTGGCGCCCGGCTGGTCACTCATGCTGTGGACTGCAGCCTTGTTCGTCGTGATGGAACTGATCACTGGCAACGTTGTCGAGCCTTGGCTTTACGGCTCTCGCACCGGCCTTTCGCCGTTGGCAATCATTGTGGCAGCGATCTTTTGGACCTGGCTTTGGGGGCCCTTGGGGTTGGTTCTTTCAACGCCGCTCACCGTGTGCCTGGTGGTGTTGGGCCGCCATGTGCCGCAATTTGAGTTCCTTGACGTTCTGTTCGGCAACGAACCCGTGCTTGATCCTCATGCCCGGTTATATCAGCGGCTGCTGGCCGGGGATCCTGATGAAGCCACCGACCATGCCGAGGACTTCCTCGAGGAGGGATATCTGGTCGATTTCTACGACAAAGTCGCCATTCCCGCGCTCCTGCTGGGAGAGCAGGACCGCGTTCGTGGCGTAATGGGCGTCGAGCAGATGCGACAGCTTGCGGCCAGCGCGCAAATATTGGTGGCAAACCTCGGCGAAAGCGCGCAGGACGAAACGGACAAGGAAGATGACACCAGTGTAGGCGATGAGACCGATTCCGACGGTCAAAACCCTGAAACCGACGAGCGCAACACGGAGCTTCCGGATGGTGAAGGCGTGTCGGTCCTGAGCGTGGGTGGCCGCGGGGAATTGGACGATGCCGCTGCGGCCATGCTGGCTCAAGTGTTGGAGGTCCAGGGAGCAACCGTTGCGAAGGCGAGCTTCACCGATCTCGAACCGGCGACCATTCGGCGCCTGGAACTGGCGCCCAATCGACACGGTGGTGGTCGGGTTTTTGAATCAGGATTCAACCAAGCATGCACGCTTCCTTGTGAGGCGGCTCAAACGCGCCAAGGCTGCGCTCAGGGTCGGGATCGTGCTCTGGTCGGAGGGAGATAACAAGCAGCAGGAGTCGGCCGAGAAATTGGCGAAGGAAATGAACGCGGACTTCGTAGCTCGTGGGATTATCGACGCGGCGTTGGGCGCTCTGTCTCATACGCCGCCTGTGCCGTTGAAGATCCCGACAAAACGCCGGCGTCCTGCGCCCAGGAAGAAACTTTCGACCACCGCAGGAGTGACGATCAAACCGCCGTTGGCGGCGAGATAGCCCGACCGAAGCGGGCGCGCCCAACCCTTAGGAGAGCAGGAGCTTAACCCTGGACAGCCTTATGCGGGCCGAGCGGCGCGCCGAATGATGGAACGCCTCGCGGCCGGCTTCAAGCAGGAAGGCCAGCGTCATCAACTCGAGCAGGAACTCGTCGACGGCATCGCTGAGCGCTTGTGAGCTGCCCTTGAATTGGCTGAGTAGCGCGCGAGCTTCGGCGACCGCACTCGCGCCCCCAGCCTCGATGAGTGCTTCAATAGTATTAAAACAATCCAAGTGCCAATCCCCCTGAGCCGCCCGCATAACTCCGGACGGCAAGGAAAGTTCCTCTGAAGGAAACCAGGCTCGTCGGTTTTGAGCGAAGCCCTCGGGGAATAGGGATGCCCAGAGCTCGGGATTGAAACGCTGATGCGGTCCTGTGTGACGCGGCGGCGCACCGTCGCAGTACCTCGTCGCCTATCTTGACGCCCTTAGTCATGCCAGAAGTCTAGGGCAGACGACTCGTTCGTATAACCGCGGCTTGCCCGGCAAAGGCTGGCTGCGGCGGCTGCAAGCAGGAAGTCTGAGACACCAACAGCGGTTCAGGCCGAGATCTCTTCCCTAATTGGAGCGTCAGCCGCGACCGGCCTGATCCGCCTCAACGATCTTGTCAAGTACGGCTTCCGGTGTCACGTCGCGCTTAAGCTCCTGCAGTTCCCTGTCCTCCGTACGAACGTCCAGCCGTTTGGCAATCGCCTCCACCAACCTGATCAGTCTGGTCGTCTCGTGCTCGTTGAGCAGGCTGACCTGCAGATCAAGATCTGCCCTTGCGTCGTCCTCGGCCGCCATTCGGTTCTGGTTCATAAGCACGAAGGTAGACAGGAAAATCGCTTCTACTGAGGCGACCATTGCCAGGATCACCAAGGAACGATCCCAAGGCTCGATGATGGGTAGAATCCCAACATTGACCACGATCCAGGCGCTGACCAAGGCAAGGTGAATGTAGACAAAGATCATGCTGCCGGCGAATTTGCTGATCGCTGCCGCTGCCTGTTCGTGGAGCGAGGCTGCTTTGGCGTCGCGTTTTCGACGCTCGACGATGGCTTCAATGTTGCGGGCCAACGCAGGAGCCAGGCCCTCTGCAGCCGGCGCAGTCGATGTCGCTGGTTTTGCCTCGTCCGGGGTGTCGTGGGGGTCCATAGCTCACTCGGTGTCCAAAACTGCTGTCACCGTTAACTGGCGACTTCATGTTTCGCTCCGCCCAGCCGGACATGCGCGCATCCGTTGCCGGCCGTTCATGGTTTGCAATTTGGGAACCAAACATGTTAGCCGTTTGGCGGCTGCTACAGCGCACTCGGCTTGGAACCTGTGACCGATTCATTTGTTTCCGGGGTTAAACGGGATCTGGGTCCGTAAGGCTGAGAGCCGAAGCTGCCAAACCGCTGGGGTGGGTGCAGAAACCCTATTCGATTGCGACCCTGGTCGAGGCAATTCGAACTGCCCTTCGAGAGCTCGGCAAACAGAGCTGAAGCCGAATTTGAACTTCATGACAAGACTCAACATCAGCTCGTGCAGGAGTCAGGCTTTAGAAAACCCTGACGGCTTCGAAGTCGCGCCGAAGCAGATCATTCGGCGTTATGAGAGCGCCATATCAATCCAATCGAGCGGCGTCGCCGCCGCAGACTTGAAAAGACCGATGCATTATTGCGGCAATTGCGCGAGGGCCTGGACACGGCGCATTGCACCTTAGCAGTGGAATTGGCCGAAAAAGCTACTTAGACGGGAGCACAGTCTTAGTCACGCACGCTGTCGAGCAGTTTCGACAGGAAGTTTGTCAGAGCCTGGCCCGGTTCGCCAGCTTCCTCGCTCAGCATTTCAATTCCCCATCTGGCCAGCACTGCCTCCTGCACGAGGTTGGGACGTGTCA
Organism: Mesorhizobium sp. B1-1-8; assembly: GCF_006442795.2. Classification (NCBI taxonomy): domain Bacteria; kingdom Pseudomonadati; phylum Pseudomonadota; class Alphaproteobacteria; order Hyphomicrobiales; family Phyllobacteriaceae; genus Mesorhizobium; species Mesorhizobium sp. B1-1-8. The sequence goes on along the minus strand of NZ_CP083957.1, from coordinate 483,686 downwards.
TGAAGACGTAAGATTTCGGGCGGTCATTCTCATAGCCAGAAAGCCTCCATGTTTGCCATAGCCTGTGCAGGAGGAGACGGATGTTCAGGTCCGACATACTATATCCGATGAACAGGATTGTTCGGCCAAGCGCGTCTGATCGGAATTTCACATCAAGGGGCGATTCGAAGGACAAGCGATCAAAATAGTCCGTCTCGGCGAGGATGAGCGAGGAGTCGTCATCGAAATCTCCATGGTATTTGATGATCTGAGTGACGCCCTCGCTAGCCTTTGCGATATCCTTTGCGTTGGCTACCTTTACGAAGTCGCGCCCATACACCTCGAACGCGACTTCCAGGTTCCGATCATAGTTGGTGGTGTAGATGATGGGAAAATCCAGCTCTACAATCATGCGATGGATCTCAGAAGATTCGACTTTCTCCCGCGAAACGCTCCAGTTCCTGTCCATCCAGCTGCGCAGCGGACCCATGCTGCCAAGCTTCAGGCGATAGAATTCGGCCAGCGTCTGGTAATTAACGTCGGACCGATCGACGAGGTCGCGCCCGATGCCGAGTTCCTCGATGAGGTGTTCCATCAGTTCATGCCAGGATGGTAGCCCCACACTCATCGAGACACCTGCGCCTGCAAACAGAATGGCGCGACGTTCTGAAATAGCCTGGCTCAAGAGCTCGATGGACGACAGCATGTTGCTTCAACTCGCAGCGTTTGGTGCCGAACAGGCAATCGGATGAACTGTTCCTTTGGAAAGCGCCGGCTGTAGGCACGAGTATGGTCTGCCATCGGCCGGCGAAGGGGAGGTGGCGACACTGCCTTTTTGAGCCTCAGCTGCGGGGAGGTCGGCGAGCTGCCAGTTCGGCAAAGACGGCCTCCTGATCACCGTGATGCTTTGCAAGAAGTGCCAGCGCTTCTTCCCGGTCGATGCGCCCCAGCTTGATGATAAATCTAAGCTCGGATTCCGACACCTGGACACGACCGGTGCGGTTCCAGCGAAATCGTTGCTTGCCGTCCTCACGCATTGGCTCGTCCGCCATGTGAGAGGCTAACCTCGGCTGTCGATGCGAATTCCCCATTCGCCTGCCCGACCAAGCTCTCGGCTTTCGTTCCCGTCAGACCGAAAAGCTGTCTCCCAGCCATCCGTGCCGGTGGCTCGGCCCATTGATCGTCAAAGATCCATTCGTCACACGGGTCTTGCACGGCGATGAACCTCGCTAGCACTCGTTCATTTAGTGAAACCTAATCTGTAGTGGGTTCACTTGTTCCCGTTTGACGGCGAAATTCATGCCGCCCGGGCGGGCAAGGGAATGGTCTCAATGCTTGCTGAAACGGGGCGTCCCTCCGGCCGGTAACGGCAAAAACTGCGGCAGCCAAGAGCAAAAGGTCGTGCTGGCTGCCTCGCTCGGCCGCCCAACCGTTTGCAATGCCGGTACATTCCTATCCTCGGCTGGAAGGAAGTGACAGCCCGAGCTGGGTGCGGCCCTGACCGGGTTTGGCGGAACTTAATTCAAACTGCGCAGTTCGGTCGCGCCAGGCCTCGTCTGGTGACTCCAACCGCGAACTGCCCGTCTCGGCTCTGCCGCGGCGGGCTTTTTTGCTTTCGGGCATGAAAACCGCACATCCAGTTACCACGCGGGCGCTGGGTTTCGTCTCTGAAAGCGGTTGGGCGAGAATTCGTGATCTCACGGACGGCAGCTGCTTGATCTATGCCACGGGCGCCAGCGCCGATGCGGCCCTCAATGAACCTCATCAGGAAGGCCCGGATGTCGGATTGGCCAGCCACCATGGCCATTGCAGTGGGCGAAGTCGCCTACCATCGGGATGCGCGGCAGGCCGCGTCATTTAGCCCCTCAGCTTTCTGGCTTCTCGCTCCAGCGTCTTTCGATTGGCGCCGTGGGTATCGATCAGTTCCCGAACTTGTTCGGGCGTGATGCGATGTTGCTTGGCGAAATAGCGGACCTCGTAGTCCTCGTCGCCCGAGACGCGGTCACGGTCTCGAAAATCGCGCTTGCTCTTGTTGTCTGCCATGGCTGTCCTCCTGTGGTAGGAACAACCCCGCAGCGCGAATGTTCCGAGCCGCTAATGGAACGCATATCTGTAGACTGTTCCGGTCGCCTCCTCCGTCACCCTGACCCAAAGTTCCTCGTTGCTGCGGATGCGAATTGCTCGTCCGCTAGCGCGGGAAGCGGCAGCGGCGGCGGAATGAGCTTCTACCGACTGCCGGGATGTGACCATGTCTTCCGATATGACTTCAACCAGGTAGCGCTTCATGCGTCATTGTTAGACGGGTGTCACCCCCGCCCGAATCAACCCTGCAGGTGGGAAGTGCGCCGCTTCCGCGGGGCGCCCGGCCGCCTACCGGTGGCGTTAGCACGATGGATTCTCGTCACGCGCTCTTTCGCTTCAGCTACACAGCGCTGCGCGGCCCTGATCCTACAGCAGAGGGCGACATTGATTGCCAAGCCACACTCCCCTTCCAGCATCCCCTCGGCCACTTCGAGGGCGAGTTGCGCTCGGTGGACGCGCTGCCTGGCTTTATCCAGCTCCATATTCAAGATTTCGACCATTGTTCCTGCTTCCGATGCAGTCCCTTCACTAGATCAATCGCGTCCGGTCCCGTTGGTTCCTGCGGCAAGCCTCGACATGCGCAACTTCCTTTTAAGTAGCAGGACAAGGAGTCAGCCACTCTTGACGTCTCAGGGACATATTGGGTTCCTCATTTCAAGGCGCGTGCCTGATCTAGTACCTCTGCACAGAGGATTTGACGGGCTCGATAGGTTGTAACCTGGGTAAGCTGTCGGGCTCGACGAGCAGTTCGATGCTGCGCGCCAGGCCCGGTTGCCGGCGGATCAATCCGGCGCGCTCGAGGGTGAGCACCATCTGATGGACGGAAGGCGCGGTGACGCCGAAGAAGCGCTGCATGTCGCGTTCGGCCGGCGATTGCCCGTTGAGCAGGCCGTAGGTCCAGATGAAGGCGAGATACTGGCCCTGCTTTTCGGTGAAGCGGGGCGCCGCCGGCGGCTGTCCGTCAAGTAATTGATTCATTTTTTGATTCTTCCGGAACCTCCGCAACCGAAGGAGGCCATCCGGATGAATGTACGCTATCGCGTCGATCTCGACCAATCCGAACGCGACGAACTCATGAGCATGCTGAAAAGCGGCAAGCATCCGGCGCGCAAGCTCAAGCGGGCCCAGATCCTGCTCGCCGCCGATGCCGGCCAGAGCGACGAGACCATCGCGAGGACGGTGGTGGTCGGCGGCTCCACGGTCTACCGCACCAAACGCCGTTTCGTGGAGGTGAGCCTGGAGGCGGCGCTCAGCGAAGAGCCGCGCCCCGGCGCGGAGCGCAAGCTTTCCGGCAAGGAGGAAGCCTTGTTGGTGGCCACCGCCTGTTCCAGCCCGCCGCCGGGCCGCAGTCGCTGGACGCTGAAGTTGCTGGCCGACGCGTTCGTCAAGTTGACCGAGCACGAGCAGCTGTCGCGCGAGACGGTGCGCCGGCGCTTGGCCGAGAATCACCTCAAGCCGTGGCGCAAGGACATGTGGTGCATCCCCAAGGTCGATGCCGAGTATGTCGCGCGCATGGAGGATGTGCTCGACCTTTATGCCGAGACGCCCGATCCGACGCGGCCGGTGGTGTGCTTCGACGAAAGCCCGATCCAGCTGATCGGCGAAGTGCGCCCAGCCGATCCCGGCCGCGCCGGGAAGGCTGGAGCGCTACGACTGCGAATACAAGCGAAACGGCACCGCCAATTTGTTCGTCTTCCTCGACGCTCACCGCTCCTGGCGCAAGGTGAAAGTCACCGAGCGGCGCGCGGCAGACGACTTCGCCCACTTGCATGCGCGACCTTGCCGATCTCCATTATCCCGATGCCGAGCGCATCCGCGTGGTGCTGGACAATCTGTCGACCCACACGCCCGCCGCCCTCTACCAGGCCCTGCCGGCGCCGGAGGCGCGGCGCATCCTCAGAAAGCTGGAGTTCCACTACACGCCCAAGCACGCCAGCTGGCTCAACATGGTCGAGATCGAAATCGGCATCCTGCGCAGCCAGTGCCTCGACCGCCGCATCGAGAGCCGCGACCGCCTTGTCGCCGAGGTCGCCGCCTGGGAGCACCGACGAAACGCCAGCGGCGCTCGCATCAACTGGATGTTCTCGACCGAACAGGCGCGCCTCAAAATGGCCAAGGCCTATCCAAAGCCAACCACCAAAGAGTCATAATCCCTGTGCAGTGCCACTAGTTGGAAAACGGCCGCGAGGTGCCGTCTGGACGCTGATGCATGCTCACGAGGCCAGGCAGGTGGCCGGCGTTCGGTGCAGCCGTTGCGATCTAAAACGCTTTTACAAGCCGGCTGAGCCGCGCGAGGTGATTGGCAATGTCACGACCAACGAGGTTCGGGCCAAGGCCCGTTGCCAGCAATGCGGCAGCCGCGAATGGATAGATGCCGAGCTGTTCCACCCATCTGGGAGCAGGTCCACACGATCCGCTACAGGCGCCTGATGGAGATCCGATGGGAGCGGCGGGAAGCGGTCGCGCGGCGCAGCCGTCTCTCCCTCCGATACTACCTGAACGCCAGAAGCGCTTCATATTGACAAAGGCCTCGTGTGCTTGCCCGGCGTGCTTGAGAAGCCTGGGCTTGTCCTCGGCGCTGAAGATTTCCTCCGCGCCAGGTACCTCTTGTAAGCTCCAGTGCCGCCAGCATGTCGGGGGCAGTGGCCAGATCGTTGAAGCCGAGCTGATCCTGTAGGTCCTCCATCACCGCGATGAACTGCCGATGGCGTTTGGCTCCCGTCTTGCTCCCCCGGATGCTTGCGGGCTAGGATGCCGAGCGCGCGCACCACGGCGGCTGCGCCGACCCGGTGGATAGCCGTATCGGAGTAGGGCCTCAGCAGCCGCCCCTCCAGCGGCTTGGGCAAGCCGGAGCGGGCATCTGGGATGTCATGCTGCACTAAGGGTGGCGGCTTTCTTGTTTTGGCCGGGCCGATCTGCTGGGCGGGATCGCCCCACAACTAGCACGCAATGTGCTCTACAATGTCATGCGCAGTCGGGCAGGAAGCGCGTCAGCTGGGCTGCGCCGTCGGCCGCGTGGAGGCCGTCAAGGCACGGCGATGATGGGCCGCCTGGGTGCGCAACTTCAGGCAGGACGACACCTTGCTATGCAGAGTTTTTGGAAGCAGACGGATTAGGCGTCGCGTGCTGTTTGCGAACACCGGCGCGCAGGCCAGCTTCCGCTTTGGCCTTTAAGCACATGGCCCGAAAGCGCTCTACCTCGGCTTCCGTCAGGTGCTCGATGCCGATGAAATCATTCTTCGCGTGGCCGGAGAGGATGAGTTCGTCAAGCTTGGCCTGGATCGCAGCCCCGTCCCGGTTCTGCGTATTCTGGATCAGAAAGACCATGAGAAACGTGACAATTGTCGTTCCCGTGTTGATGACCAACTGCCAGGTCTCAGAGTAGTGAAGCAAGGGCCCGGAGATAGCCCACAATATCACTGACAGCAAACAAAGTGCAAAGGCCAAAGGGCGACCCGAGGCTCGCGCGACCATGCCGGCAAATTTATTGAATGCCTTTTCCACCCGCTGCCCTTAGCTGACGTCACAACTCAATGTGGAAAGTTGCGCTCGCTGCGGCGCTGGCCGAATTGTCTGGCGGCCTTGAGGAAGATCGGAGCGGCAATGTCGCATTGCTTTTTCGACGGCCCATTGGCCCTGATAACGGTTTTCGCTTGGCTGAGGGTCAAACCGTATTTTTGCGCGAACTCCGCCGAATCGTAGGCTTGGTCCCACTTCGAACCCATTTTCATTTTCATCATAGAGCTCCGCGGCCGATGGCACCCGTATCAAACGGGCACGGACCGCTTTGGTTTCGTCCTGATCTCGCGCTTGCGCCTCAAACGTCTGCCGCAGGGGTCATTCTCGCGGCACTGCCAAAGCACGTCGCTTGCGACTGCGCTGGGGTGAGAGCTCAGGGTGCGCCGCCGACACGTCGTCGGGTCAGCCTGGCCTGCAGGAGGACGACGACCAGAAGGAACAGCCCGCGGATCACTGATTGCCAGTAGGCTGAAAGCGAAATCCAGCCCATCCCGTTCTCGAAGTTGAGGACGTTGAAAAGAATGCCGAGCAGGAGCACGCCGGCAAGCGTGGTTGCCACCGACCCCGAGCCGCCCGTGAGCAGCGTGCCGCCCACCACGACGGCAGCTATGACGAACAGTTCCCAGCCGACGCCTTCGATAGGTTGCCCTGCTCCGAACTGCGAGGCAAGGATGACGCCGGCGAGCCCTGCCAACCCCCGCTAGCGACATAGACGAGAAATTTCACCCGATTGGTGCGCAGTCCCATCAGCCGCGAAGCATTCTCGCCCCCGCCGATGGCCAGCACCGCGCGTCCGGTGCCCCGTAATTCAGGACAACCGAGCCGAGGAGATATGCCACGATTGCGATCGCTGGCTGGGTCGAGACGCACAGTTTCGATATCGATCTTCTACACGACGCGGCCGCTCAGGCTGCACGACGGGCTCGCCATCGCTCCGGACGAGCCGGGCGTGGGTGTTACCTTCGACTGGCGGAAACTGGCTGGCTTTGAGGGCAAGCACTTCGGCTGAAGCCGAAATCGTAGGGACCAGTGGCGCCTGCATTCGAGCTCCATTATCGCGAATCTGGATCACTGGAGGGTCGGCTGGAGCGCCAATCGAGCGCTCCAGACAGCAAAAGGGCGGTCAATGCAGGACCTGAACGATCGTATGGGTTTCAGGATCGACGACCACGGTCTGGTCCTCGATCACCGTGTAGCGATACTTCACGTTTGGGACTTCGTGGAGCTCGACTGTGTCAGGCACCGCAGACCCGATTTTGAGTTCCACGCCCGGAAGCTTGACCGAAGCCAGCGGCTGCTTGTTCACGTATTGGCGAATGACAGTTTCCTGCTCGGGCTGCAAAACAACGGTGTCGGCAGCTGCGGCGCCGATGCCGGCAAGGAGGATCAGGGCGGCGGCATAACCGGTGAATAGCGACTTCATTGAATTCTCCAAAAAAATCTCTCGCTTCGGATGGTTTGCAGGCAAGGGTGAAATTCACGCCGGGAGGCCACCCTGCCTGCTGAACTGCCGATGAAGGGACGTGCTCGGCAGCGCTGGCACAATGAATTTGTCGGGGGCGAGGTTGCCGCTTGCGGCCGTCTGCGTGCTCCAATCAGAGTTCAGTCTGTAGGCATTCGGACCGGAGCCCAAGCCACGGAACGGTTGCAGCCTCTCCCCGTTGACTCACAGCACTGTGACGCCGGCAAAATGCTGCCGAGCGTACCAATGGCGACAAGGAGGCCAGGTATGGACGATCGACACACCAGCGTTTTGGAGGCTCGGTGGCTCCTTGCGGTGCCTGCCTCCTTGCTGTTGACGGTTCTTGTGGCCGGCTTTCTGCTAACGTAAATAGAGGAGCCGGTTGCTGGACCGTCCCTGACCGTTTTTGTGAAAAAGGCAGGATCAGGCGTCACCTTAGGCCGATGCCAGAACGCCGATTGGCTGGCGCCCCGACCCCGGAATGGTCCGTCGCGACAAGATCAAGATGGGTTTGTGGGTGATCTCGATCTTGAGCCTGGACTGCTCAAACGCAACGCAAACCGGCCGTTGTGCCAGCTGGGAGGACGAGTGAAGTGCTAGCCCTTTGCCTTGCGCCTCACCGCCCCTTTCTTGACCGGCTTCTCCGTCGGCTTTCGACCAAGCCCGATCGATTTGGCTAAGGCGGAACGCGCCGTTGCATAGTTCGGAGCAACCATGGGATAGTCGCGAGGCAATCCCCATTTGGCTCTGTATTCGTCGGGAGTCAGTCCCAACAAACCAAGATAGCGCTTCATCATCTTAAACTTCCGACCGTCTTCAAGGCTGATGATGTAATCCGGCGTAACGGATCGCTTTGGATTCACTGCGGGCACAAGGGGTGGCTGCTCAACCACAGTTGGCCCTTTTATACCTGTCAGAGACGAGTGAATGGAAGCAATCAAATCCGGCAAATTGGCCGCGGGCAGGGGGTTCTTGCTTACATACGCCGACACAATGTCCGCGGTCAGGCTGATTATTTCGATGTTGGTTTCGTCTTGTGCGGGCAATTTTCAAACTCCAGTTGCTACGCCACTTTGGTATTTGGGAATGGCGAGCAGCACAAGTGTCAGGCGGTCAGCTTTCACCTTTCGGCGACACGGGGCTCGAGTGCCGAACCGCTGCTGGCCAGCGCTGCATCCCGCTTATGCGCGCGGCTTGTTCTATTATCCAGCTTCTGACTGTTTTCATCACTGCCTTTCGAGAGCTGGCCTTCTGAGAGAGTATGTTCGCAAGGACTAACAGCGCGCATGGCAAAGGGCTTGAACAAGGGCCCGACGCTTAACGAAGTCGTTGCAAGTGAATACTGGATTGCGACGCAGCCTGCACCCATGGCTGCCAGCTCCAGCCCAATGTTCGAGGCATTCCTCGCAATCCTCTTCTCATATCCGCAATATCGATCTGCAACGCGCCGCCCCCTGCACTGCCAATATTCTTGACGGCCATGCACGAAAGTAGCAGGCGTCAGCAGCTGGGGCCAAGTGCAAATTGCGGCCTTGACTTGCCTGCTCCATTTCGAAGCCAATCGTTTCGTGAGCCGGCCTAAGCCGTTACAGCCCATTCAAGCAGGTTGACAAGCGTGCGCCTGCTCGTGTTCTATTTCGGCAGCGCATATTTTCCCGCGTAATAAAAATCGTGTCCGGCAAGGCCGGGCAAGGGCAGTATGGCCCCGCCGCGTCTCATGGGAACATGGGGTGCGTGTGGGGCTTTTGTTTTTCGAGGTCCGGGTGAAGACGTTCAGGGTCGGCATCCTCTATTCGACCACCGGTCCTTACGGGGCGATCGGCCGCGACTGCCGCGCCGGCGCCGAGCTCGCCATTGAGGAACTTGAGAAAGCCGGCAGCCCTGTCCATATCGAGCCGGTCTTCGGCGATCCTGCCGGGCAGCCAGAGCGCTACCTGGATCTGATCCGTACCATGCTGCGCGACGAGGGCTGCCGCAATGTTATCGGCACCATCACCTCGCTGTCGCGCAAGGACGTCATCCCGCTGGTCGAGAAATATGACGGGCTGCTTTGGTATATTTGCCCCTACGAAGGCTTCGAGGCCAACGAGAACGTCATCTACACCGGGGCCTGTCCCAACCAGCATCTCATGCCGCTGTTCGACTGTATGCTGCCCCGCTATGGCATGCGTGTCTATCTCGCTGGCGCCAACTATGTCTGGGGCTGGGAGATGAACCGGCTGGCGCGCGAGCTTCTGGTGCGCGCCGGCGGCGAGGTGCTTGGTGAGCGCTGCCTGCCGATCGAGGAGACCGATGTCGGCCTGCTGATCGCCGATCTGGAGCGCCACCGCCCCGACTTCATCCTGAATAATATGATCGGCCCCTCAAGCTATGCCTTCCTTGCTGCCGTTCGCCGGCTGGCAGACCGTGATCCCAGCTTCGCGCCGGAACGCTGCCCGGTGCTGAGCTGTGATCTGACGGAATGCGAGCTCGGCGAGATCGAGCCCGGCACAGCCGTCGGCCAACTCTCGGCAGCCTCCTATTTCGAGAGTCTGCCGTCGCGCGAAAATCGCACCTTCAGGCAATGCGTCGCTGCCCGTTTCGGCGCCGGGCGGCGCGTGTCCAGTTTCTTCGCCGGAGCCTATGCCGCCGTGAAGCTTTGCGCCGAGGCCGTGTCGGAGGCCAACCGTGACGACCCCGCCAGCCTGCGCGGGCTCCTCCATGCTCGGCCTCGCCAGACCGTGCTCGGATCCCTCACCATCGACCCGCGAACCAATCATGCCGCCTTACCTTTCCATCTGGGCCGCATCAACGCCCAGTCCGGTTTCGATATCATCGCTTCGCGTGGCGCGATCGTCGCCGACCCTTACCTTGTCGGCACGCTTGCCAGCCAGCAAGCTCCGCATCTGAGGCTCGTGCAATGACGCGCACGCCGAATTTCGTTTCCTGGCGCGCCGCGATCCTGCATCGCGGTGACGACAATATCTCCCGGCTGAAGCGCCAGCTCGAAAGGCTTGGCGTCACTGCGCAGGTGCAGTGGAAACCCCTCGACCTTGCCGCGATGCCGAGCGAGATCGTTCTGGTCGATGCCGACCAGGGATGGGACGATCTGCTGCCATGGGAGGGCGACGATGCCCCCGTGCCGGTGGTTGCGCTGCTGGGTTCCGAAGCGCCGGGCCGCATCGCCTGGGCTCTAGCCAAGGGCGCCGGCGCGATTTTGGCAAAACCCATCGTGGCCTCCTCGGTCTACCCGGGACTCGTGCTCGCAACGCACGCCCATCGCGAGCGCACCGCCGTGAGAGCGCGCATGGCCGGCCTGGAGGAGCGCCTGCGGCTGAGACCGATAGTCTATGACGCGATGCGCAGTATCGTGGCTGCGCAGGGCGGCGATGAGACCAGCGCCTATCGCACACTGTGCCGCCTCGCCATGCAGCGGCGGCTGAGTATCGAGCACGTCGCCGCCTCCATCCTCGCCGGGCACGAGCCTGTGCCCCGGGCAATCTAGGATCTGGCATGCGGGTTGTGCGTGAACTTATTCGTCGTCCCTCCGCCCTGTTCGGGCTGACAGTGGTCGTGATCGTCTTGCTGGCGGCGATCCTGGCGCCATGGGTCGCGCACTTCTCGCCGGACGACCAGCTTGCCGACGGCTTGTCGCTGGAAGGCGCGCCGCTGCCGCCCGGCGCTGACCATCTGTTTGGCACCGATACGCTCGGCCGCGACCTTTTTGCCCGCGTGCTGTTCGGTGCCCGCACGTCCCTGATCATCGGTCTGGTCGCCAACGGCGTTGCCGTCGCGATCGGACTCCTGGTCGGGCTGCTCGCCGGCTATCTTCGCGGCACCGCCGGCAATCTGTTGATGCGCTTCACCGACCTGATGATGGCGTTTCCGGCACTGCTGCTCGCGATCGCGTTGGCGGCGCTGCTGAAGCCCAGCCTGTGGATCGTCGCCATGGTCATCGCCCTGGTGAACTGGGTCCAGGTCGCCCGCATCGTTTACACCGAAACGCGCGGCCTGGTGGAGCGCGACTTCATCCTCGCCGAGCGTTCGCTTGGCGCCGGCAACGGCCGCATCGTCCTTTACCACATCCTGCCGCACCTGATGCCGACCGCGATCGTCTGGGGCACGCTGGGCATAGCCACCACGGTGCTGCTCGAGGCGACATTGTCCTTCCTTGGCATCGGCGTGCAGCCGCCACAGCCCTCCTGGGGCAACATCATCTTTGAAAGCCAGAGCTATTTCCAGGAGGCGCCCTGGCTGGTGTTCATCCCTGGCGCGATCATCCTCGCCACAGCCTTGTCATTCAACCTGATCGGCGATGCCTTGCGTGACATTCTTGACCCGACGCTGCGCGGGAGGCTGTGAGGATGGCCATCTTTCTCGCCCGGCGTCTTGTCCAGGCCGTTCTGATCCTGCTCGGCGTCGCCGCCATTACCTTCCTGCTGCTCTATTGCCTGCCGGCAGATCCGGCCGTCCTGATCGCCGGCCGCTCCGCGACACCACAGATGGTGGCCGCCATTCGCCATGAGCTCGGCCTCGACCAGCCGCTCGTCGTCCAGTTCCTGCATTATGTCGGCGGGCTGCTGCATGGCGACCTCGGTCGCTCCTACACGCAGAAAACGCAGGTCCTGCCGCTGATCCTGGCGCGGCTGCCAGCGACGCTGGTTCTCATGGCCGCCGGCATCGTCGTCGAGGTTGCGCTTGGCCTGACCTTCGGCATCATCGCCGCGGTCTGGCGCGGCGGTTTTGTTGACCGCGCGATCATGATGCTTTCCTTCGTCGGCGTGTCGTCGCCGCAATTCGTCGTCGCGCTGCTGCTCTTATATGTCTTTGCCGCCACGCTCGGCTGGTTCCCCATGTCCGGTTTCGGCACGCCAGGCCATGTCGTGCTGCCGGCGCTCACGCTGGGCGTGCTCGGCGCCGGATGGTACGCGCGCATGGTGCGCTCCGCCATGATCGAGGTGCTGCGACAGGACTATGTGCGCACCGCTCACGCCAAAGGTCTCAGCGGCCGCCGCGTCGTGCTGGGCCACGCGCTGCCCAACGCGCTCTTGCCTATCATTGCTATGGTCGGCATCGACATCGGGCAGTTTATGAGCGGCGTGGTCGTGGTCGAGGCCGTCTATGGCTGGCCCGGCATCGGCCAGCTTGCCTGGCAGGCCATCCAGCAGGTCGACGTGCCCATCATCATGGGTGTCACCCTGGTCTCGGCGCTGGCCATCGTTCTCGGCAACCTGCTCGCCGACTTCATCGCCCCCTTCGTCGACCCCCGCATCCGCAGCCACTAACCAACAAACCAACAGAGGAGTGAACTCATGAGCGACTTCGTCAAAAGAATGGGACTGGCGGCTCTGCTCGCCACCTCGGCCCTGGTGCCCGCCGGCTTGGCCTTCGCTGACACGCCGACCAATGGCGGCGACATCATTGTGACCTACAAGGATGACATCGCCACTCTCGACCCGGCAATCGGCTATGACTGGCAGAATTGGTCGATGATCAACGCGCTGTTCTCCCGTCTGGTCGACTACAAGCCGGGCACGACGGAGCTTGGCCCATCGCTTGCGGACAGTTACGACGTGTCCGACGACGGCAAGATCTACACGTTCAAACTTCACCCCGGCGTCAAGTTCACGAACGGTCGCGAGGTAACGGCGTCGGACGTAAAATGGTCCATCGAGCGCGCCGTCAATCCCAAGACGCAAGGCCCGGGCGCGGGCTTCTTCCACTCGATCGTCGGTGCCGACAAGATGACCGCCGGCACCGCCGGCATGATGGACGGCATCACGGCGGTCGACGACCACACGGTCAAGTTCACCTTGTCACAGCCCGACGCCACGTTCCTCAACGTGCTGGCGCTGAACTTCGCTTCCGTTGTGCCGAAGGAGGCTGTGGAAGCCGCCAATGGCGACTTCGGCAAGCACCCGGTTGGCAGCGGCGCCTTCACGCTGAAGGAATGGACGATTGGTCAGCGCCTTGTCTTCCAGAGGAACCCCGACTACTTCATCAAGGACCGGCCACATATCGATTCCTTCACAGTCGAGCTCGGCCAGGAGCCGCTGATGGCGCTGCTGCGCCTGCAGAAGGGCGAGGTCGACATTGCCGGAGACGGCATACCGCCCGCGAAATACCTGGAGATGAAGAAGTCGCCCGACTATGCGGGGATGATCGTCGACCGCCCGCAGTTGGAGACCAGTTACGTCACCCTCAACACCCAGGTGAAGCCCTTCGACAATGCCAAGGTGCGGCAGGCCGTCAACATGGCTATCAACAAGGACCGCATCGTTCGCATCATCAACGGCCGCGCCACGCCCGCCAGCCAGGTGCTGCCGCCGCTGATGCCGGGCTATGACCAGAACTACAAGGGCTACGCCTACGATCCGCAAAAGGCCAAGGCGCTGCTCGCCGAAGCCGGGCTGAAGGACGGCTTCTCGACCCAGATCTACACCTCCAACACAGACCCGCAGCCGCGCATAACGCAGGCGATCCAGCAGGATCTGGCGGCCGTCGGCGTCAAGGCCGAAATCAAGGCGGTGGCCAATCCCAATGTCATCGCCGCTGGCGGCACGCAGGGGCAGGCGCCGATGGTCTGGTCCGGCGGCCTGGGCTGGATCGCCGACTTCCCGGACCCGTCCGACTTCTATGGCCCGATCCTGGGCTGCGGCAGCGCCGTCGCCGGCGGCTGGAACTGGTCGTGGTACTGCAACAAGGACATCGATGCCCGCGGCCAGGCCGCGGACGCCATGCCGGTGCCGGCCAAGGCCGAGGAGCGCAACAAGGCCTGGGCGCAGATATTCACCGACATCCAGAGCCATGACGGGCCCTGGATTCCGGTTTTCAACGAGCGCCGCGTCGTGGCCAAGTCCAAGCGCATGGGCGGGCCAGACGAGATCTACATCGACCCAACCCGCGTCATCGACTACGAAGCGGTCTATGTGAAATAGCCGCTTAATTTCCCGGCGGCGGGCGCCTGAGCCGCCGTCGGGCGTTCAAACAATGCCGCCGGCGTCTATGGCCAAGGCAGGGGCGGCGGTCGAGGTCCTGGCCAGGAACGAGAAGCAACCATGTGCGTGAAGTGCGACTACACGATCCATCGTACCAGCCATCATTTCGGCTGGAACCGAGATTTCGAGCCGGCGCTCACGGTCAAGCCCGGTTCGACCATCCATTTCGAATGTCTCGATTCCTCGGGCGGGCAGTTAGACGCGAACTCCACGGTCGAGCATGTCAAGACGATCAATTTCGACAAGGTCAACCCGGTGACCGGACCGGTCTATGTCGAGGGGGCGAGCCCGGGCGATGCTTTGAAGCTGACGCTGCGCAGGTTCGAGCCATCGGGTCTCGGCTGGACCGCCAACATTCCCGGCTTCGGCCTGCTCGCCGACCAGTTCAGCGAGCCGGCCCTGCACATGTGGAAGTATGATGCCGCCTCGATGGTGCCGGCGCTCTTTGGCCCCGGCGGGCGGGTGCCGCTGAAGGCCTTCGCCGGGACGATCGGCGTTGCGCTGGCGGAGCCCGGCCTGCATTCGGTGGTGCCGCCGCGTCGCGTCGGCGGCAATCTCGACATTCGAGATGTTGCAGCCGGCACCGTGCTCTACCTGCCGGTCGAGGTCGAAGGGGCGCTGCTTTCGATCGGCGACACCCACGCGGCCCAGGGTGATGGCGAGGTTTGCGGCACAGCCATCGAGAGCCGCATGAATGTCGAGGCGACGATCGAGCTCGTCAAGGAGGCGTGCCTGGAAAGCCCGCGCTTCACGACGCCCGGGCCGGTTAGCCGCCATCTCGACGAGGCCGGCTATGAGGTAACCACCGGCGTCGGACCGGACTTGATGACTGCGGCGCGCGAAAGCGTCATGCGCATGGTTGACCTGCTTGGCGCCGAACATGGTTTGAAGCCCGTGGACGCCTACATGCTGTGCTCGGTCTGTGGCGACCTGCGCATCAGCGAGATCGTCGACATGCCGAACTGGGTCGTCTCGTTCTATTTCCCAAGAATCGTCTTCAGCTGATGTCGGAGGATTCCCGACGGGAGCAAGATGCCGTTCTGACCGTCGAGGATTTGTCGGTAGACGCGCTCACGCCCAAGGGCGCAAGGCGCGTCATCGACGGCATCAGCCTTGCGCTGGCGCCGGGCGAGACGCTCTGCCTTGCCGGAGAGTCGGGCTCGGGCAAGTCGGTGACGGCGCTTTCGATCATGCGCCTGCTGCCGCGCACGTCGCTGCGCATCGCCGGCGGCGACATCAGGCTTGGACGCGCGAGCCTTCCTCGCCTGCCTGAGCGAGCGATGCGCGACGTGCGCGGCGGCGAGATCGCAATGATCTTCCAGGAGCCGATGACTTCGCTCAACCCGGTCCACAGCATCGGCGCGCAGTTGATCGAGGCGATCCGGGTCCATCAGGGCGCGGAAGGCGCCAGTATCGAAAAAAAAGCCCGTGACATGCTGGACGTCGTGCACATCGGCGACCCGGCGCGGCGCATGAAACAGTACCCGCACGAGCTCTCCGGCGGCATGCGCCAGCGCGTCATGATCGCGATGGCGCTGTCGTGCCGGCCGAAGGTGCTTCTGGCCGACGAACCAACGACGGCGCTCGACGTGACCGTGCAGGCGCAAATCCTGAAATTGATGCGCGAGCTGAAGCGAGAATTCGGCACCGCCATCATCCTCATCACCCACGACATGGGCGTCGTGGCTGAGATGGCCGACCGCGTGGCCATCATGCGCGATGGACGCATCGTCGAGAGGGGTTCGGTGCTCGACATCTTCGAGCGGCCGCAGGCAGACTATACGCGCGAGTTGCTCGCGGCCGTGCCGCGCCTCGGCGCATTCGCGGGGACCGACACGCCGCCTCGGGTCACGGCAACCGTTCGGCCACCTGCGCCGAAGGATGCCGCTCCGGTGCTTTCGGTCAGGAATCTCGTCGTCGACTACGGCGCCTCCTCAAGCTTTTTCCGCCGCCTCGCCCCGGCCGCGCCAGCGGTGCAGGATGTCTCCTTCGACATAATGGCGAGCCGCACGCTCGGCCTGGTCGGCGAAAGCGGCTCCGGCAAGTCCACCACCGGCAAGGCTGTGCTGGGCCTTGTCCCTTTCAGTGGCTCGGTGATCATCAGCGGCACATCCGTTCAGGGCCTCTCGGCCAGCGCGATGAGACCGGTGCGCCGCGCCGCGCAGATGATCTTTCAAGATCCTTATGCCTCGCTCGACCCGCGCATGACGGTGGGCGCGGCAATCGCCGAGCCGCTCGTCATCCACGGTATCGGCACCAGGGAGGAGCGGCGCGACCGCGTGGCATCGCTGCTTGGGCGCGTGGGGCTCGCTGCGGATCATGGATCACGTTATCCGCACGAATTTTCAGGCGGCCAACGCCAGCGCATCTGTATCGCCCGGGCGTTGGCGCTCGAACCGAAGCTGCTCGTCGCCGACGAGAGCGTTGCCGCGCTCGACGTGTCGGTGCGGGCGCGCGTGCTCGACCTAATGCTGGAGCTACAGGAGACCCTCGGGATTTCTTATCTTTTCATTTCGCACGACATGGCGGTGGTCGAGCGCATGAGCCATGATGTCGCCGTCATGCGGGCGGGCCGCATCGTTGAGGCCGGCACTCGCCGCGCGGTGCTGACGTCACCGCGCGAGGACTACACACGCGAGCTGATCGCCGCCGTGCCCATACCCGACCCACGCGTGACGACTCCCCACAACCGGGTTGGCCGAGAAAGGTAGGAAACGGACCTTTGCGCTACCGCAGTAAAAGCGCTTTGGCGATGCTCCTATCTGCCGACGGATTCATCCCCTAGGCCTTTCTTCCGCTACCAGCAACACGATGCGCATCGCCTCGTGCTCGGCACCGAGCGGCGGCTGGGCTCATGACGAGAGACGACAGTCGAAGCACGGGGTCGATTGTCGACGTGATCGTGAACAGGCCTCTCATCGAAAAAAACAGGCAACATCACGAAGCAGTGACGGCGGTAACGAAGTCTCGGCCAACCGCGAAGGTTGGTATGAGCGGCAAGCGTTTGCGGCTCGCTGGAATTTCGATGCGACTTAAATCGAGTCAGTCAACCTCCCAAAGGAGCCCACATCATGATAACAAGGCGTACGTTCTCGAGGGCACTCGCCGCTGGAATGGCAGCAACTCTGCTGACCGGCGCTCACAAGGCGCGAGCCCAGACCGGATCCAAAATTCGCAATGTCGTCCTGGTGCATGGCGCATACGCCGATGGTTCATGCTGGTCGGAGGTGATTGGTATTCTTCAGCAAGCCGGCCTCAACGCGACCGCTGTCCAGCATCCTTTGACCACGCTAGAGGCAGGCATCGAGGCAACGCGCCGAGCAATCGCGCTTCAGGATGGACCGACGGTCCTTGTCGGGCACTCCTTTGCCGGCATGATTGTCACCGAGACTGGAATAGATCCAAAGATCTCCTCGCTCGTCTATGTCGCGGCGCGTGCCCCTGACGCCGACGAGGACTACACGGCGCTCGCCAAGAATTTTCCGGCGCCGCCCGCTTCGGCCGGCCTCGTTTGGACAGGAGGCTTTGGCAAGCTCAGCGAAGAGGTTTTCCTGCGCGATTTTGCCGGTGATATTTCTCGCGAGAAGGCACGCATCCTGTATGCCGTCCAGGCACCGATCTCGGACAAGCTTTTCGCCGGGAAGACAACGCAGGCGGCCTGGCGCTCGAAGCCAAGCTGGTACGCCATTTCGACCGAGGATCGTACGATCAACCCGGATCTGGAGCGCTTCATGGCAAAGCGCATGAGCGCAAAGACCATAGAATTGAAGGCAAGCCACTTGTCGCTTATCTCTCATCCGCATCAGATTGCTCATCTGATCCTGGAAGCCGCGGGGAGGCAGAGCGCCTAAGGAAGTTTCGGGGCCTTGGTTGACGTGGCAGCGCGGCCCGTAGTGAACGGCGGAACCGGTGACGGCCGACTTTAACGTGCTTCGCCCACGTTCATCACGTCTGTGCAATTTGGCCGGTTCAGACCGCCGAAAGACCGACTGCCAGTCGTTCCTTGCCAGAGGAACCGCAAAAATGGAGCCGGTAATGCTTCAAAGCGATAGTATCGCAGCGCCACAACTGAATTCCAGGTGGAGAGATACACCCACACGATGTGTGGACGGTACAACCGGGAGGCAGGGGTCCCCACGAGGTGTACAGCGGCGGCCCCAAGGGAATAAGCAATGCGTAATCCGTGTCAGAAAATCGTTCCTTTCGCGTAGTTCTCTGGCTGATCCTTGTAGGTTGCAGAGATCATCCCTGGCGTCCGTGAGATCAATGTCACGCGATTTCGTTCACGACTCCTATCCGGCGATAGATGACTTCGTTCTCGTTGCGCTGAGTTTCATCGACCAGCACAGCCATGCGCGCGTGTGCCCTTGACTTGATGCAGACCGGATCTGTTGCAGCGGCATCACCGACAAGCGCCAAGGCCTGACATCTGCAGCCGCCCCAGTCGATCTCACGCCGCTCGCAGCTTCGGCATGGCTCCTGCATCCATTCCGTGCCTCGAAAGGCATTGAATGCGGTTGACTCGGCCCAGATGTCGGCCAGCGACCTCGCTCCAAAACGTTCGAAGCGAAGCGAAGGAATCGTCTGCGCGGCGTGGCACGGCAGCACAGTACCGTCCGGAGCTACCATGAATGCGTCGCGCGCCCAGCCGCCCATGCATGGCTTGGGATAGGTTGCGAAATAATCCGGCGTGACAAAATCGATGTTCATAATGCCGGTGAGCCTTTCGCGCGCGGCTGTGACGATGTCGGCCTGCCGGTCGATCGCGGCAAGCTCGGGCATCAGCATATCGCGATTGGCCAGCGCCCAGCCGGCATACTGCACGTTGGCGATTTCGAGACGCTCCGCACCCAAGGAGAGGGCCAGGTCGATGAATTCCGGCACTTCCTCGATGTTGTGCCGATGGACCGGCGCATTGATTGTGAGGGGCAGCCCGACCGCGCGGGCGCGGCGTGCCGTCTCCAGCTTCTTTTCATGGCTGCCGCTGTGGTTGCCGATACGGTCGGTGGTCGCCGGACGGGCGCCCTGAAAGCTCAGTTGCAGGTGGTCGAGCCCGGCTTCGGCAAAGGCCTCGATGCGGCTTTCGGCAATGCCGATACCGGCGGTGACGAGGTTGGTGTAAACGCCGCGCGCCGAGAGCCCGGCGATCAATTGCTCCAGGTCTCGGCGCAGCGTCGGTTCGCCGCCGGAAAGATGCACCTGCAGGACGCCGAGATCGGCGGCCTGCGAGAAGAGATCGAGCCAGGTCTGCGTGTCGAGTTCGCGATTGGCCTTCAGCAATTCGAGAGGGTTGGAGCAATAAGGGCACTGCAGGGGGCAGCGATGCGTCAGTTCCGCCAGCATGCCGATCGGAGGGAGAATGGGCTCGCTCATAGCTTCACCAAAAGCTTGTCCGACCATTCCTGCAGGAAGGCGATAACGTCGGCCGCCACGGCCTCGTGATCGGCGTCATAGTCGGCCGCAAGATCGTCGATGATGTGGCCGACGCATGACTGCCCGTCGCAGCGGCGCAAAATGTCGAGGCTGACCTCGTTCGGCCAGAAGACTTTCTCCGGCGAAAGCACGGCGAAGGCCTGCCGCACGGGGTCGTACTGGATGCGCACATGCTTCGGCAGCGACGGCTGCGACCGCAACGACACGATAGCTCTTTCGCGCAGCATCGTCATTAGCCTGGCTGCGGGCGGAAGGCGCCGGGCGGTATGTTTCCCGGCGCGCCATAGGCATGCTGGAGCGCATCGAGCATCGCCCACAGTATGTCGCATTTGAACACCAGCGCATTAATCGCGTTTTGCTGGCGTTCGGCGGTATCGGCATGGGCCAGCACGTAGGCGAGCGCGAATTCGGCGTCGCGTAATGCCTGTTCGGGTCGCCGGCGGAAATAGGCCAGCGTATCCTCCGTGATGTAGTCGTATCTGGCCAGCATCGCCGGCACTCGCTCGCCGATGATGCGCGGTGAGAACATCTCCGTCAGCGAGGATGCGACCGCCTCAAGCAGCGTACGGTTCGTGCAGAAGGACAGGTAGGCGCCGACGGCGAAACGGGTCGCCGGCAGCGCCAGCTTTTCCTTCCTGACCGCTTCGGCATCGAGCCCAAGCGAGGTGGCCAGATGCAGCCAGCGCGCGATGCCGCCGCTGCAGCCGTCCTGGCCGTCGTGGTCCTCGATGCGCTTGCGCCAGGCGGCGCGAAACACTGGATCCTCGGCACGTGCAAGGATCATGGCGTCCTTACGCGGAATAACGGCCTGATAGCAATAGCGGTTCAGCGCCCAGGCCTGCATTTCGGCCTTCGACAGGGCGCCGCCTGTCATTCTGTGATGGTAAGGATGGCGGTTGTGATAGCGCTCATCGCCGACCTGCCGCAGCACGGCCTCGAGCTCGCTCTTCGACAGGCCGCCGCGGACCGCGTCGTGGAAATCGCTCAAAATTCCAGCTCCATCCCATCGCTGGCGACTTCCCAGCCAGCCGCCTTGACCGCCGCGTGTTCGGCGGAATTCTCGTCGAGAACAGGATTGGTGTTATTGATGTGGACGAAGATACGGCGAGCGATCTTCACATCGGCCAAGCCGGCAATTGAACCAGCTTCTCCCGACATTGCGATGTGCCCCATGCGCGCGCCGGTTTTCTGGCCGACGCGGGCAGTGATCATCTCATCGTCCGTATAGACCGTGCCGTCGAACATAAGGCAGGCGGCATTGGCCAAGCGCGTGCGCAGCGCGGCATCGATGCGCGCGCAGCCCGGAACGTAGAAAACGGCGCCGCGGGCGTCGGCTCCGCTGACACGGATGCCGATCGTGTCGCCCGTGTCGGAGCTGAAATCGGCGCCGGGATCGCTCCTTTGCTCCAGATAGAGCGCGATTTTCCCGGGCACAGGAAAGCTGTCAACGACCAGGCCAGTCTCGCGGCCACCCGCATCGCAGATCGCCAGTTCGTCCGTTGACGCCAGAATGCGCCGAGGCACGATCGCTGGATCGAGAATGTTGAAAATCGAATTGGCCTCCAGCGCCGCCAGCACCTGTGGCGTTGCATAGATTGCGAAAGGCTGTCGTTCACGCAGGCTGAGCAGGCCGGCGATATGGTCTATGTCGGCGTTGGTCAGCACCACGGCGCGGATCGGCGTCGAGCGCGGCGGCGCATTGGCCAAGGGCTGGAGTTCAGGCGTTTGCGCAATCTGCTGGCGGATATCGGGCGACGCATTGAAGAGAACCCAGCCTGTCCCCTCAGCCGACGCGGCAATCGATGATTGGGTTCGTGGCTGCACGCCCCTCATCCCGCTGCGAGCCGCGCGGCTCAGACGATAGTTGCAGTTCCATTGCGGAAAGCCGCCTCCCGCCGCCGATCCGATGATCTTCACGAGCATGTCAATGGTCCGAGGCCTAAACCGGCAGGAAATTCACGGCGGCAAACGCTGGCGCGTCCAAGTTTCCAGTTACGGCCGAGCTTATGGCAGGAATTGCATGCCTCCGTTGAAAGGGAGATGCAGATTAGCAGCCTACTTTTTGGGCGGATTTTCTGCGGGCAGGTAGCGGGAGATCTCGAAACCAGCGGCGACCTGAAGCATGGTCGGTTTCTTCCAGGTCTTCTTCATCGCATTCTCCTCTTCTGCCGGCCGAACCGGCCGGTCTCGCCGTTGATGCCATTGCAGTCGATGCAATGACTTTTACGTCACCTGAGGATGGGCACCAGTGGCCTCAGAAAATGACAAAACCAACTTGGACGGTACAACGTTCCTAAGCTTCATTTCGTTCCTCCATCACCTGTCCAGTTTCTCCGCCCGTCCAGCGTGGCGATCACGTAGGTCACCAGCGACTCGGTCTCGTTGATCTCGACAAGAAGAGCGGCACGCTGAGTTGCTGCACCAAACCCAAAAGTGATCGCAAACAGCGCCCGAGCAATTCGCGAGCTCTCGTCAATGTCGCGCCGTCAGAAGAATACCGAGGCGTCCAGAGCCGGCATTAGGATGCTCGCCGCCTGCCATCACAGCGCCGATGGCGGCGATGTGAAGCGCGACCAAGTCAGGCAGAGCGGCCGGTCTGCCTTACGAGGTCGCGACGATAGCTTCAGCGACCAGCATCATTATGGTCAATGGCTGAACGCGGGCCGCTGTCAGAGAAGGTACAGACTTCAACGCCATCGGGCCGCCAGTTAGAATTTCGCGTGAGCGGTCCTGCGGCGGCAGGACCGCTGCAACTCCGTGGTGGCTCTAGGCCGCCTGCAGAGCACGCCGGTTAGCATCGTTCTCGCCGAGAGCGTTGAGTGCCTCGTCGGTGTCGGACTCTTCTTTTAAGGTCTGGCGGAGCAGCGGGAGAGCATCCTTGAGACTGAGCTCTTCGGCCCATGCAATCAGCGTGCCGTAGCGCGCGATTTCGTAATGCTCGACCGCTTGTGCGGCGCCTACCAGACCCGCGTCGAGCGCCGGTTCGTCCTTGTACTCCTCGAGGATTTCCGAGCCCTCCTCGATGATGCCGTCAATAGCCGGGCAGGTCTTGCCCCTGGCCGGCTTCCCGAGCATCTCGAAGACTTGCTCCAGGCGATCCACCTGGCCTTCAGTTTCCTTGAGGTGCTTTTCGAAAGCGGCGCTTACCTTTTCGGACTGTGCTGCTTTCGCCAGCTTTGGCAATGTCTTCAGGATTTTCTTTTCCGCGTAATAGAGGTCTTTGAGTCCGTCCAGGAAGAGGCTTTCCAAGCCGTTCGAGGTCGCGGATGAAGCTTTCTTCGGCATTTTTAGGCTCCTTGCGGTTGCGATCGCGCGCCTGCCGCGCTCTTTCCTAATCCCCACGGGGACCCGAAGTTCCGACAAGATCGTCGTGTTGAAAACAGCGCGTTCGGAAGGGGCTAGCGGCATCGCTCCAAGAATATCGATGACGGCGCGTTGCCTCGCTCACAACCATGCTGTTCTAAAAGCATTCTGCGTTGAGCGCGCGACGAGAGACGTCAACTCCTGCCTTGCCCGGAATTACGCATCTGTTCGATTTCTTCCGGCTCTTTGTCGTCCGTTTTGGTGATCTCGTTGCTGGCCTTGTCGTTCGCCTTGATCAGTTCATCCAGTTTCGCCTGCAGGGCTTGGGTGTCTCGATGCTCGGCCCTTTGGATAAGCAGCGTCATCGCCCAGGTGATCAGCGTCGCCACGCCGTGCCAGTCAAGCGTTTCCCGCTCAAAGACAAGCCAAGAGACGGTGTAGCCTCCCAGAACCAGAAAGGCCGCCGGTCGTGACGTCAGCGTCCCGACAGTCGTCAGCACTTGTCGAAGCTGCAGTCTTGCCATGGCTGAGAACGACTGAGAGCGATCCGGGTTTTGCCGAGCCGGTCGGCAGCGCAAGGCCCTGCGCTATCTGCCTGTCGCCGAGACCAGGCAGGCCTGCTTATTAGT
This sequence comes from Mesorhizobium sp. B1-1-8, assembly GCF_006442795.2. NCBI lineage: Bacteria > Pseudomonadati > Pseudomonadota > Alphaproteobacteria > Hyphomicrobiales > Phyllobacteriaceae > Mesorhizobium > Mesorhizobium sp. B1-1-8. The sequence goes on along the minus strand of NZ_CP083957.1, from coordinate 460,302 downwards.
TCGTTCGCCATGGCGAGGTGGTGCTGCAGAGGCGGCAATGTCGCCCCTGCCCAGGCCTTCATGCTGGCCTGTTCGCAATCCTCGCTGTAGCGCTTGAAGAGATCGTCCGTGTCCGCGTGGGCGCCCACCTGATCGGAGCGGTACTGCTTGGTGAAGTCATTGATCTGCAGCGCCTTCAAATCGTTGAGGGACGACTGCTGTTTGTGGGTCATCGCCGTCGGAAGGGTGGCTTTTACCTTTCCGCTGGTCATGACACCCTTCAAATCGGCGGTGGTCTTCTCGTGATCGGTAAACATCTGCTTGGCGAGGGCCTTCGTCGCATCGCCGGACCGTTCGAGGGCCAGTTGGCTGGAATGCCGGCGGAAGAGCCGAACCTCCAGCGCGATGCGGCGCGCGGCGTCAGCATCGCCGCCGCTTGTGTTCAACTCCATGATTATGTCCTGACCGTCTTTGCGCGCGGTTTCCCGGCGACCGAGGAAAAAGCTGACTGTCTCATCAGGCCGTTGATGGAGATAGTGGGCTGGCTGGAACAGGAGTGTTGCCTGGCTCGGGGCGGGGCCGTCCTGCTGCCGTGAAATGCTGTCGTGGTGGGAAGTCATGGAATGCCTCGCCGGATCTTCGACCTTCAACCGTCCATCCGGCCGTTCGTTCCTCGCGATTCGAATTTACGGGAACATCGGCGGCATGGTCCGGTTATTCGATGCGAGGAGGTGCTCCATGAACGCGACGAAAGAATTCCTGCGCAGCTGGCTGGAGGAAAATGTCGGCAACGTGCCGCCCGAAACCGAGATCAGTATTCCGATGCTGGCGCAGCAGTTCGAGCAGGACGCCGATGCCGCCGGCTATGGTCGCGAAGTGCGGGAGCAGGAGCTGGGCAACATTGAAGACGCCATCCAACGCGCGCTCGATAGAGCCGCCGAGGAAAATGCGGAGACGGAACCGAATCGCGATGAGGAGAGTTCGCTGGCGCCGATCATCGATGCGCTGGAAGCCGTCGAGCCTGAGACGCACGGGCGCTTGCCGCAAGAAGATCCCGCGGAAGGTTCACGCAGGACAGTGGATCGCGAACTCGCCAAGCAAAAGCCATCGGCCAGGGCTGAGAACGCGAAATCCGAGCGTTAGCGCCAGCGGGAACTTTCCCTTAGCTGCGGCTTTATGCGTAATTTCAAGCGATTGCAGCGAGGATAAGATGTTGCGCACCGTTGCCCGGCCGAGCCGGACCTTCCTGCCCCTGCTGGCGCTGGCGCTTGCCTCCTGTTCCTCGTCTGAAACCGTCGACCAGCAATCTAAGCTTGCGGCCTCGACGGGCCAGGCGGCAGTGCTGATGAGCGACGCCTGGCTCTCCGGCGCCGCGCCGTCCCGTTATGCGTCCTCCGCATTGCAGTCCTTCGCCGAGACACTCGTCGCGGCGGGCCGGCAAGTGGAATCGACGTCTTCCTCGGACCCGGCAAAGCGAGATGCGTTAGCAGCCGCTATCAGCCGGCTGTCGAACGCAGCAAACCGCGCCAAGGGCGCAGTCGAGGCCGAACAGCACGCGCAGGCTGGACAGGCGCAACAGGAGCTTCTTGCCGCGCAGGGGGACCTCGCCACCGCCTATCGACGATATTTCTCGCCGGAACGATGAAGAAGCTGCTGGAGATCTCGCTTGGTGTCGTCACCAGCGTCGGCGGATTTCTCGAGGTCGGGTCGATGGCAACGGCGGCGCAGGCCGGCGCGCTGTTCGGCTTCCAGCTCATCTGGGCGGTCGTGCTCGGTACCATCTGCATCATCTTCCTGGTCGAGATGGCCGGTCGCTTCGCCGCCGTCAGCCATCACACCATCGCCGATGGCATCCGCGAACGGTTCGGCTTCAATGCGTTCATCTGGCCGCTGCTTGCTACCTTGCTGGTCAACTTCCTGGTGCTTTCCGCCGAGATAGGCGGGGTGGCTCTCGCTGCCGAGCTTGCCACGGGCATCAGCTTTCAATGGTGGGCCTTGCCGGTGGCTTTCCTGGCTTGGCTGCTGTTGTGGAAAGGCACATTCGGCCTCATCGAGAAGGGGGTGTCGATGCTTGGCCTGGTCACGCTTTGCTTCGTCGTCGCAACCCTGATGCTCCGCCCTGGATGGAAAGAGGTGGCGATCGGCGCCGTGCCCAGCCTGCCGCACCACGACACGGCAAAATACTGGTTCATGGCCGTCAGCATTCTCGGCGCCTCGATATCTCCTTTCCTTTTCATGTTCTATTCCTCTGGCGCGATCGAGGATCAGTGGGATAAGAGCTATCTCGGCGCCAATCGGGCGATAGCCGGACTCGGCATGAGTTTCGGCGGAACGATTTCGGTGGGCGTTCTGATCGTGGCGGCGCTCGTGCTTGGCGCTCATGGCGTAAACGAAGTGGACGACTACAACCAGCTGCCGCTGATGCTGATCCCGACATTCGGCTTTTGGGGTTTTGTCCTTTTCGTCGCCTCGCTGGCCATCTCCTGCTTCGGCGCCACGCTCGAAGTGGCTTTGCAGCAGGCCTATGTCGTCGCGCAGGGGTTCGGCTGGAACTGGGGCCAGGATCTCAAGCCGCGCGACGATCCGGGGTTCAGCCTGGTCTACACGCTGACGCTCTTCCTCGCCGCCGTTCCGATAGCGCTCGGTCTCGATCCGTTGAAGCTCACCATCTTCTCGATGGCACTGACCGCGGCCAGCCTGCCGCTGACGGTCGTGCCGTTCCTTTTCCTGCTGAATGACGACCGCTATATCGGCGAGCATCGCAATGGCGTCGTTTCGAACGCGGCCGTCATCTTCATCATCGCGCTCGGCTTCCTGCTGGCCGTGGTGACCATTCCGCTGCAGATATTCGGAGGCACCTGATGCAGCTGTTGCGCGATATCCTGGACAAGCAGGTCGTCGACCGCGAGAACGTCAAGGTCGGCAAGGTGGATGGCCTGGTCGCCGAGCTGAGGCCGGGCAAGCCGCCGAGGGTCATTGCCATCGAACTTGGCTCGATTGCGCTGGCGCGCCGGCTTGGCCCGCGGCCCGGGCGATGGACCGCGCGTCTTGCAGCAAGACTGAGCGGCAAGCGCCAGGCAAGGCCGCATCGGATCGCGTGGAACAAGCTGCGCGACATCGGCGTCGACATCGAATTCGACATCGACGTGCGCCGGACCAGGATCTTCGCCTGGCAGGACTGGCTGCGCGAACACGTTGTCGGCCGGATCCCGGGAGCGTGAGGATGTTGACTGTGCACCTCGAGCATCTTGCCGGCAGGCGCGTATTCTCCGAGCACGGCAGGAGTATCGGCTATATCGAGGAGATCATCGCCGAGCGGGACGGCAGCGACCTCGTCGTCACCGAATTCCATGTTGGCATCTTCGCTGCGTTCGAGCGCTTATCGGCTTCGACCATCGGCACTGCATTGCTCGACTTCTTCCTGCTGCGGCGTCGCGAGGGCCTTTATCGCATTCCCTGGGATAAGATCGATATTTCCGATCCGACGCGCCCCAGGCTGCTCTGCCCAGACGAGGAGTTTGCCGCTTTGAGGGCGCAGCCCGAGAGCAAGTGACGAGTTGCTAAAAAACTGCTCGTTCGGGGGAACATCGCAGCCGGCGCGAAGTTTGGACTGCCATCGAGGAGTCCGCGCCATGAACAGTGTCATCTATCTCATCGGTCTGATCGTCGTTGTGCTCGCGGTGCTTTCATTCCTCGGCTTTCACTAGGAGGCACCATGCAGCGCGATGATGATCGGGCCCGCGAGTCCGCCGATTTTGCCAAGGCAAAGGACGAAGTTTCTGACCGAATCCAGCAAGAAACCCAAAGCGCCAGCGAGGCACTCCACGATGGCCGCGACGAGGTCGCTCGCAGGGCGGGGGCCTACGCCGCCGAGGCCCAAAACGTCCTATCCGAAAAGGCCGAGGATAGGCAGCGTGATATCGGATCGAGCCTGGCGGCACTCGGCGGGGCGTTGCGGGCGGCGAGCGATCACCTGGCCAACAAGGATCAAAAGGCTGCTTCGAAATTCATGCTGGATGCCGCTGGCGGCTTGGAAAGGCTTTCGTCGTCCTTAAGGGAAAAGCCGTTCGGTCAGGTACTGGAAGACGTTCAGTCCTTCGGCCGCCAGAATCCTGGAACGCTTCTTGCCGGTTCGGTTCTGGCAGGATTGGCCCTCGGTCGCTTCATAAAGGCTTCGCCGACTGGCACGGGCCGCCCGACGCAGGGCACAGCCGGGCCATGGCAGGCCGGCGGGCAAACCAGCGGACCGTCGGATGACGCGGCATCCACCTGGGGCTTCGACGGCGGCGTTCCCAAGAAGGCAGCGGAGCTAAAGGAATGAACACTCAGGACAGCCCAAGTCTCGGCACTTTGGTCGCCGATCTGGCGCAACAGGTGAGCACGCTCGTGCAAACGGAGGCCAGGCTCCTAAGAGCGGAAATCTCGGAGAAGGCGACCAAGGCCGGCGCAGGCGCCGTCGAGGTGCTGGGCGGCGCGATATGCCTGCTCGCAGCGCTGCTGGTTTTGTTGCAGGCGCTCGTTATCGCGCTGGCACGCCTTGGTCTGGGCGCCGGGTGGTCCGCTTTGCTCGTCGGCGTGGTGGTTGCCGTGCTGGGCGTGATCCTGTTGCGGACCGGCATGGCAAGCATGGCGCCCTCCGAGCTCGCGCCGGACCGCACACAGGAACAGCTCAAGCGTGACGTGAACGTGATCAAGGGACAAGCGAAATGACCGAGAAATCCGCAGCCGAGCTCGAACGCGAGGCGGAAGCCACGCGCGCAAGGGTGGTGGCGACCGCCGACTCCATTCGCGACAAGATGACCCCCGGGCAGATCTTCGACGAATTCACTGGGCTTTTCAGGGGTGGCGCTGGCTCCGACATGCTCCACAACCTGAAGGCCCAAGTGCGGGACAATCCGTTGCCGTTGACCGTGATCGGCGCGGGTCTGGCCTGGCTGATGTTGGGCAGCGGCACTTCCGCCGTTGCGGCTGCGACCGGTGCCGCGGCGCGGCGCGGTCATGGCCTCGACCACGCAGCATTCGGCGCTGGCGTGGGTTCGACGGCTTCGGATGCGGCAGGCTCTCTTGCCGAAGCGGCCAGCGGGGCGGCCGGAACCGTTTCTGGAATGGCAAGCGAAGCAGCCGGCACAGTGTCGGACATGGCAAGCAGGGCAGCTCGCACGCTCACGAACTCGACGGCAGCTACGGCCGATATGGCCACGAGCGCCAGCCATTCCGCGCAGGAGCTTTTGCAGGATCAGCCTCTTGCGGTAGCTGCTGTCGGTCTCGCAGTCGGAGCCGCGATCGGCGCCATGCTGCCCCACACAGAGTTCGAGGACCAGCGATTGGGTGCCTATCGCGAGAGGCTTCGGGACAGTGCCGAAGATACTTTGAAAGAAGGCCTCGATGCTGCAAAGCAAGTCGCGGCCGAAGCCGGCCAGACGGCGAGCGACGAAGCCGAGCGGCAGGCGGCGAGCGAAGGTACGCTGGCCGACAAGGTCAGCCAAGTCGTGAAGGCGGCCGCCAACAAGACCGATGAATCCGCCCGCGAGAAGCTTTCCGACGCCGAACCCTCGCCGGGCAAGACCTCCTAGTTGTATTTCGACCAACGAGTTGGAGGATCCGCATCATCAGCGGTGCGGCTATTTTAATCCAGGGAGACAACGATGTCTGAATCACGCGAATGGCTGGTCCAATGGCTGAGGGATGCCCATGCCATGGAGGAGCAAGCAGAGACGATGCTGTCCGGCCAACTGAGCCGGATAGAGAACTATCCGGAACTCAGCGGGCGAGTTCGCACTCACTTGGAAGAGACGAAGGAGCAGGCAAGACGGCTAAAGACTTGCCTGGACGAACTTGACGAAGGGTCCTCCGTCCTGAAGGACGCAGGCGGCAAGCTGACCGCCACGGCGCAGTCGATCAGCGGCGTGTTCGCCGGCGATGAGGTCATGAAAGGCTCTCTGGCGAGCTATACATTCGAACATATGGAGATCGCGTCCTATACGATCCTCATCGCCGCGGCCAACGCCGCGGGCGAGGCTGAAATTGCCCAAGTTTGCGAACAAAACCTGCGCGAAGAGGAAGCTATGGCCGAGTGGCTGAAGAGCAACTTGCCGCAAGTCACGCAAAAGTTCCTGACGCGGGCCGACGCCGACAGCAACAGCGCGAAACGCTGACTTGGGCGGACCGCACCCGGGAACAATCGGGATTTCCAGCTGTTAGGGTCGCGGCCGGTCCTCCCTCCACCGGTCGAAAGCTTGGGCCCGCCCCGATTATGGAACGGGGCGGGCTCGGTTCGCGTCAATCCAGGAACATTCCTTCTTTCAAAACATTAGGGTCGCTCCTGTCCTGGAGTCCCCGTGCCGATATTGAACGTCCAACTTGGCTTGCCCGACCTGAGCCGGATGCGACTGGCGCTGGCGTTTCTCATGCTGCTCGCCATGGCCCCGCCCGGGCTGGCCGAGCCGCAGACGTTGGTGATCGGTTATCTCGGCGAACAGCGCAAACCACCTCTGCCCCTCGGGCCATTAGACGAGGTCGTCACAGACGACGGCCTGCAAGGTGCCCGGCTCGGCATCGCCGACGATGTCAGCACCGGCCGCTTTCTCAGTCAGCAATTCCGGTTGCACGAAATTGTCCTCAAGCCTGGCGAGACCCCAGCCGAAGCGGTTAGGGAATTCGCAGCCGCGGGCATCAGCTTCGTCGTGGCCGATCTCGATGCCGACCGGTTGCTGCAGGCGAGCGACGCCCCAGGCGCCGAGAGAATGACTCTATTCAATAGTCGCGCTCTTGACGAGCGGCTCCGCCAGGAGGATTGCCGCAATAACGTGCTGCACACCATTCCGAGCCGCGCGATGCTCGCTGACGGGCTGGCGCAATATCTCGTCTGGAAGCGCTGGCAGCATTGGTTCCTGCTGGTCGGGCCGCATCCCGAGGACCAGGCGATGGCGGTTGCCTTTCGACGCGCCGCGGCACGTTTCGGAGCAGAGATCACTATCGACCAGCCCTGGACCTTCAGGCCGGCCAACGGGCGCGCCGACACTGGACATGTCACACTGCAGACCGAGATCCCTGCTGCCACACAGGTCGGCGACTATGATGTGCTCGTCGTTGCCGATGAGGCCGATGAATTTGGCGCTTTTCTCGAGGGGCGCACCGCTCTTGCGAGGCCGGTGGTCGGGACGCAGGGCCTGGTCGCGACCGGCTGGAGCGCGGTCAACGAAGAGTGGGGCGCCGCACAACTTCAGGATCGCTTCCACAAGCAGGCCGGACGCTGGATGCTGGCAAGCGACTACGCCGCCTGGCTTGCGCTGCGAAGCATCGGCGAGGCGGCAACGCGCGTGCACAGTCTCGACCCGATTGCGATCGGAAAGTATCTGCACGGCGAGGACTTCCTTCTTGCTGGCTTCAAGGGGCAGGGGCTGAGTTTCCGTCCGTGGAACGGGCAGATGCGCCAGCCCATTCTGATCGCCGGCGCCCGGCTACTTGTCTCCAGCTCGCCTCAGCCGGGCTTTCTGCACCAGCGAACCCCGCTCGACACGCTGGGCATCGACCTCGAGGAGAGCACATGCAAGTTCTGATCGCGCTGCTGCTGGCGGTCGTCGGGTTCGCTGCTCCTGCCGCCGCGGAGACGATCTATGTCTCCAACGAGCAGGACAACACGGTCTCGGTTGTCGATGGGGCGGCGATGACCCTGTCGGCAACGATCGATGTCGGCCGGCGCCCGCGCGGAATCGCGCTTTCCGTCGACAAAAAAGCATTGTTCGTTGCCGAAGGCGACGACAACCGCATTGACGTGGTCGATCTCGCCAAGCGGCAGGTGGTTGGCCAATTGCCCTCGGGTGCTGATCCGGAATTCTTCGTCGCCCATCCGGACGGCAAGCGGCTCTTTGTGGCCAACGAGAACGACAATTTGGTCTCCATAGTGGATATCGCCGCAGGTAAGGTCATAGGCACGGTGGACGTCGGGGTCGAACCGGAGGGCATGGCGGTCAGCGCCGATGGCAGCACCGTGGCCTGCACCTCCGAGACCACGAGCATGGTTCATCTGATCGATGCCCGCACGCTGGACCTCATCGACAACGTGCTGGTTGACACGCGGCCGCGCGCGGCCGCCTTCTCGCCGGACGGCAAGCGATTGTGGGTGTCCTCGGAGATCCGCGGTACGGTCACGGTTTTCGACACGGGAACGCGCGAGCAAGTCGGCAAGATACAATTCGAGGTGCCGGGGATCCGCCGCGAGGGCGTGCAAGCGGTCGGCATCGAGATCTCACGCGACGGCGCCACCGCCTATGTGGCGCTCGGCCCGGCCAACAGAGTTGCACAGGTCGATACCAAGACACTCGCGGTGCGGCGCCTCTATCTCGTCGGCCAGCGGCCCTGGCATGTCGCGCTCTCGGATGACCAGAAACGTCTTATCAGCGCCAACGGCAACTCCGGCGACATCTCCTTCATCGACCTGCAGGATCAGGAGGTGGTGAAATCATTGCCGGTGGGGCGCGGCCCGTGGGGCGTCGTGATTGGGCCATGAACGCCCTGTCGGTCGAGGATCTGGGCCACAGTTTCGCAAGCCAGCGGGTTCTCCAGGGCGTCTCCTTCGCTGTGGCTGAAGGCAGGGTGTGCATCCTGCTTGGACGCAACGGCGCCGGCAAGACGACTTTGTTCTCACTGATCACCGGACTTTATCACGCGCGAGCAGGATCGGTGCAGGTCTTCGGCCAGGCCATGAATGCCAATCCTTCCGCCGCGCTCGCCCAAATGGGCATCGTCTTTCAACTGCCTACTCTCGATCTCGATCTGACGGCCGGCGAGAACCTGCGATACCACGCGGCCCTGCATGGGCTTCCCACGGATCTGAGCAAGCGGCGCTCTATGGAGGAACTCAGCCGCCTGGAGGTGCTGGACAGGATCGACGATCCCGTCCGCTCGCTGTCCGGCGGCCAGCGCCGGCGCGTGGAGATCGCGCGCGCGCTGATGCATGGGCCCCGCCTTCTGCTTCTCGACGAGCCGACCGCCGGGCTCGACGTGCCGGGACGGCGCGCGCTCGAACAGCATGTGAGGAAGCTTTGCCGAGAGCGTGGAATTGCCGTTCTGTGGGCGACGCATTTCCTCGAAGAGGTGGCAGCCGACGACGATGTCGTGGTGCTGGATCGGGGCAAGGTATGCTGGGCCGGCCGGGCGGATCGCATCGCGCCCGAGCTGGGTGTCGAAACCATCGCGGAGGCATTCGCCTTGCTGACGGGGTCGCCATGAAGGTCTACCACGCATTGCGGGCGTTCGAGGGCATCTTGCGGCGAGAACTACTGCGCACGCTGCGGCAGCGCGCGCGCCTGTTCTCCGCGATGATGCGGCCGCTGGTCTGGCTGGCGATCTTCGCCGCCGGCTTCCGTTCGGTGCTCGGCCTGTCGATCACGCCGCCCTACCAGACCTATGTCCTCTACGAGGTCTATGTGGTCCCGGGGCTGGCAGCCATGATGCTGCTGTTCCATGCCATGGCAAGCTCGCTGGCCATGGTCTACGACCGCGAGATGGGCAGCATGCGCCTGTTGCTGACGGCGCCGTTGCCGCGTTGGTACCTGCTTGCCGCGCGCCTTCTGGCCAGCGTGATCGTCGGCCTGCCGCTGGTCTATCTGTTCCTGTTCGTAGCGCGTTGGTGGGACGTGCGGCCGCCAATGCTCGGTTACATTGCCGTGTTTCCGGCCCTGGTTCTGTCGGGTCTTATGCTGGGCGCCTTCGGCCTGCTGGTTTCCTCGATATGCACCCAGATGGAGAACTTCGCAGGCGTGATGAATTTCGTCATTTTCCCGATGTTCTTCGCTTCGACGGCGCTCTATCCGATCTGGCGGCTCGCCGAAGCCGGTCCGGTGCTGGCGACAATCTCTGCCTGGAACCCATTCAGCTCGGCGGTGGAGCTGATCCGCTTCGCCCTCTACCTGCGGCTCGATCCTATTTCCGCCCTCATCGTTCTTGCCTGCCTGTTGGCATTCTTCCTGGCGGCGGTGGTCGGCTACGATCCAGGCCGCGGCTTGTGGTCACGGCGTGGCGGCGAGGGTTGATCATCTCAGGGCATATAAGTAGGCCGCGATATCGCGCGCCTGCTGTTCGGTGATCCTCGTCGACGGCATCGCCGTGTGCGGGTTGATTTCCCTTGCCGAGCGGATCCAGCGGATCAGGTTTTCGGGATTGTTCGCCAGCACGCCGCCAATATAGACACGGCCGGCGAGGCTGCCGTCGAGGCGCGGCCCGACTTGGCCTTGCGCGCCCGGCACGCCGGCAATCGTGTGGCAGCCCGAGCAGCCATTGGCGGTCATGATTGGAATGGCGCGCGCTCCCACGCCGCCGGTCGCCACATCCGACTCGTGCCGGACGCGCGCGAGCCGGTCGGTCCATAAGGCCGCCGCCGTCACCGCGGCCAGCAGCAGCATCGCGGCAAGAGCGCCGGCAATTAGCCTAACCAGGCCGGAGCGCATGCGTTGCCTCCCTGGTTCCGCTGCTGCTTATCCAGAAGCCGGCGAGCAGCAAGGCGGCTCCGCCGTAGATCAGTCCGGCCGGAACCCACATCACGAGCCCGGCGAGCTGCTGGTCTTCGATCGGGCTCAGGCCCCAAAGCGCGGCGCCGGAGGCATTGTCCGGATACCAGAGTTTTGGCGATACCAACAGGAGAACGCCGAGCAGGCCGGTGTGCAGCGAGGTGAAGAAAAGATGCATCACGGAGCTGCCATAGGTTTGCTGTCGACCAGAGCGCGGCAGAAGCACCCACCAGAACAGCAAGGCAGTGCCGAGGAAGCTCGCATGTTGCACATAATGCAGCACGCCCTGCTGAAGTGCTGCCTCGAACAGGATGGGAATGTGCCAGATCCAGATCGCTATCCCATGAATGACTGTCGCATTGAGCGGGCGAGCGGCGAAGGCCCAGAGCGCCTGCAGCATCTTGCCATGGGTGAGCTTCCCCGTGCCTCGGCGAAGTGTGGCCGGCAATGCCCACATAAAGGCCGCGCCGGGGCAGGCGGCGACAAGGAGAGGCGCCGCCACGGCCATCAGCAACTCGTGCTCGATCATGTGGGCTGAGAACACCCGCTCGCCGAGCGCATGGATCGGGCTGACCAGCGCAACAGTCAGAACGCTCCATCCGGCGGCGAACAACAGAGCTCGGCGTAGCCGCTCCGGACGGCCTCGGCCGCTGCGGCGCCATAGACGGCCCGCGCCCAGCGCGTAGATGAGTGCGAGCGCTGCCAAGGGAAGCGTGATGGGAAGCGCCAACGTCCATCCGGCGTCGGGCGCGCCGGAGCCGTAGCAGATCGAGGTCGAGAAGAAGGCCTCGAAGCTCATCGCAGACACTCGTCGAGGATGAGCGCGGCGCTTGCCTGCATGACGATGACGAGCGCAAACAGCAGGGCCGCAAGGATGCCGAGATCGGCGACGAAACGCTCGGTGCTGCGCGTGCGCTGCGGCTTGAAGGCAGCGCCGCCTTGCCGCTTCGCCCGCCACGACAGCCCGGCGCCAAGCAGCGACAATACTGCGAGCAACAGCGCTGCCGGGAGCACGAGCGGCACCTGGCGGTTGCACTGCCAGGGCACAAGTGCGTAATTCAGCTGCGTCGAGATTGCCCAGGCCAGAGGTCCTGACAAAAGACCACCCCAGGACGTGCCTAGCCGCAGCGCGCGCATCTCAGCCTAACCTCGGTACCCAGTAGATGAGCAGGTAGATCGGGATCCAGGTGAGGACCACGAAGTCCCAGTAGAAGACATTGTCCCCGACATCGCCGAAGCGCCGGCCGCTATAGCCATGGTGTGTGAACATCAGCACCGTCAGAACGATCGTGTCGCCGACATCGGTGATGAGATGCGTAGTGTGCAGACCAAGCAGCACCCACAGCATCGAGCCGTAGGCGTTCGTGTCCCAGTAGATGTTCAGCGCCGGAAATTCGAACCAGCGCACGATGAGCGGCGCCAAGCCGAGCAGCGACATCACCACCATGCCGATCCGCACCGGCCCGATGGCGCATTCCTTGGCGTATCCGTTGAGGATGTGGTTGGGCACCAGGCTGGCGATGAGAAGCAGCGTCACGATGGTTCCCGGCCAATGATTGGGTTCCGGAGCGCTCAGACGCCAGTTGGGCCACAACGTCGCCAGATACAGATAGGCGCCGGCCGCTAGCGCGAAGCCTGTGCCCTCCAACGCCATGAAGCCGAGCGTGCCCCACCAGGTCGGGCTGCGCGGACCATGTCCAAAGGTCGGGAGGCCGGAAAGATCTGCGGCGGGACGCTGGTTCATTCCTCGTCCTCCGGATCGCCCTTGGGCCAGAACCAGCCGATCAATGTGAGGGCGATCGGCGCGGCGCCCCAGACGATCGCCCAGGGGGTGAAGATCGAGTAGAGGAAGGTGGCGCCGACAGCGATCGCTGCCAACAGCGGCCAGATCGACGGCGTCGCGGATTTCTCGCGGATATCGGGATGGGCTTCGGCCACCGTCGAGATCAGCAGCTCGCGGGCATCGACGCGGAGCCCGGTCGCGACAGGAAGCGCATCGCGTTCGGCCCAGAGCGGCTCGACATTCGTCACGACGGGAATCCGCGCGAAGTTATAGCTGGGAGGCGGCGATGACGTGGCCCATTCGAGCGTGCCGGCATCCCAGGGATTGTCGCCTGCAGGCGCTCCTCGCAATGCGCCATGCACGAGGTTAAAGGCAAACAGCACGAAGCTCAGGAAGAAAAGCACCGCGCCGGCGGTGATGAAGAGATTGATGTTCCCCCAGCCAAGCTCGGCCGGGTAGGTGTAGACCCTGCGCGGCATGCCCCATAGGCCGACGATGTGCATAGGGAAGAAAGCCGCGTTGAAGCCGATCACCGCCAGCCAGAAGTGCCAGCGCCCGAGGCGTTCGCTCATCATGCGGCCGGTGATTTTGGGAAACCAGAAATAGGCTGCGCCCAGCAGCGGGAAGACAGAGCCGCCGATCAGCACGTAATGGAAATGAGCGACGACGAAATAGGTGTCGTGAACCTGCAGGTCGAGCGGCACGGAGGCGAGCATGACGCCGGTGAGACCGCCGATGATAAAGATGAAGAAGAAGCCGAAGACGAACAGCAGCGGCGTGCGGATCACCGGTCTGCCGTCCCACAAGGTCGCCAGCCAGCAGAAGATCTGAACGCCATTGGGGATGGCGATCATCATGCTCGAGGCGGTGAAAAAGCTGGCGCCGAGTTTCGGCAGCCCGGTCGCGAACATGTGATGGACCCAAAGGCCGAACGACAGGAAACCGACCGCGATCAGCGACAGGACCAGCCCGAGATGACCGAAGGCTGGGCGCCGCGCAAAGGCGGGGATGATGGCGGACACCATGCCCGTCGCCGGCAGGAAGATGATGTAGACTTCGGGATGGCCGAAGAACCAGAACAGATGCTGGAACAGCAGCGCGTCACCGCCTTCCGCCGGGTTGAAGATATGCGTGCCGACGAGCCGGTCAAGGATCAGGAAGGTCGAGGTGATCATCACCGCCGGCATGGCAAAGACGACGACGAACGAAGTGACCAGCAGCGCCCAGACGTAGAGCGGGATCTTGTCCAGCGACATGCCGGGCGCGCGCTGCTTCAGCACCGTCACGATGGTGGCGACGGCGACCGCCAGCGAGGAGACTTCCGTATAGGTGATCATCTGCGCCCAGACATCGGCGCGCTTGCCGGGACCGTATTCCGGCCCGGACAGCGGCACATAGGCGAACCAGCCGACATCCGGCGCCATCGAGAGGGCGAAGGATACCCAGGCGAAGAGACCCCCAGAGACGTAAACCCAGTAGCTGAACGCGTTCAGGCGCGGGAAGGCGATGTTGCGGGTGCCGACCATCAACGGCACCAGATAGATGCCTGTCGCCTGGACGATAGGCACGGCGAACAGGAACATCATGGTGACGCCATGCATCGTGAACAGCTGGTTGTAGAGATCCGGGCCGATGAGCCCGCGCTGCGGACCCGAGAGCTGGATGCGCATGGCGACGGCATTGAGCCCGCCCAGACACAGAAAAACGAAGGCGGTGATCAGGTAGCGGCGTGCGATCACCTTATGATCGACGCTCGACAGCGCGCCGATGACGCCGGGAGGCGTGCGCCACGTTCGCGCCAGCCACCGATGGAGGCTCGCATCGTCCAAGCCGGTGTCGCGCGGTCCGTCACGCTCGGGTGCGAGATCGCCTTTGGCGGACGCTTCGCGTTCGGGCGGCAGATCGCGTTCGCTGGTCAGATCCGCGCTGCTCATTTCAGCCCCTCGAGATAGGCGACGATGGAATTGAGCTCGTCGCCGTTCAGATCGACCCCCGGCATGTGGGAGCCGGGCTTGATGCCTTGCGGATCGGCTATCCAGGCGGCGAGATTGCCGCGGCTCATCATCAACGTTCCGGCCGCGAGGGTCTGCCGGCTGGCAATATGGGTGAGATCAGGCGCGACGGTGCCGCCGGCCGTCGTGCCGCCGATCTTGTGGCACATCACGCAGGGCCGCTTCAGAAAGACCTCCTCGCCGGCCTTGGCCTCGTCGCTCATTGGCGCTGCGGCCGGTTGCAACTGGTCATTCCACCAGGCGTCGAACTTTGCGCGCGGCTCGGCGATGATGAAGGTGCCCATGTTGGCGTGCTGCGCGCCGCAGAATTCGGCGCATTGGCCCCGGTACACACCGGGCTTGTCGGCCTTGATGTCGAGCACATTCATGTGGCCGGGGATGAGGTCGAGCTTGCCGGAAAGGCTCGGAACCCAGAAGGAGTGGATCACATCCGTCGAGGTCAGCAGAAGCCGCACCGGCTCGCCGGCGGGAATATGGATCTCATTCGCCGTGGTCAGGATGCGGCTCGGCGTGGCATCCTCATAGCGCACCTCCCACCACCATTGGTGACCTGTGACGCGAATGGTCAGCACGGCATCCGAGCCGATCGCCGCAAGCGTCCTGTTGGCGAAGAAGCTCAGCAAGGTCAGCCCGACCAGTATCAGCGCGGTCAGCCCGACGGCAGTGATCACGACGCGTAGCTTGCGACCCTCGGCGCCGGCGTCGAGCACAAGCGGCCCGGCGCGTTCCCGCGGCCGCATCATCAACGGCATGGTAAGGGCGATCATCACCAGCACCCACACCACTGCGCAAAGCCCGGTGAAGAACCAGATGAGCCATGCGAGCTCACTCGCCGCCGGACCTTTCGGGTCGAGCGCCGATTGCCAGCCTGCGCATCCCTGCAGAAACAGGGCGATTGCCGTGGCGAGTGCAATCGAGGCGAAGCGTTTCACGGCGACTTCCCCAGCGTGGCGGCATCCGGCATGCGGTTTTCCGAAGGATGCGCCATCATGTCATCGTTGCGCGATGGTGCGGCCGAAGAGGGCGCGTTGCCGCTCAGCGAGCGAACAAAGGCCGCAAGCTCCCAGATCTGATCATCGGGGATCTTGTCGCCAAAGCTCGGCATGCCGTTCGGCCGACCGTCGCGGATGGTGGCGTGGATGCTTTCCATCGAGCTGCCATAGATCCACTTTTCGTCCATTAGCGCCGGGCCCATGCCGCCGCCGCCGTTGGCGTGGCATCCTGAGCAGTTGAACCAGCCGAACAAGCGCTTGCCTTCGCTCAGATGAAAGGCGTTGGCCTCAAAGCTCGCCGCTTTGTTGTCGGTGGGGGAGGGCCGCTGTCCGCCGGGTTCCAGAGTTGTCACTGGCGTCGGCTGCTCGCCGGAACCGAGCGAAGATTGCGGGCGCGTGTCCCGCTCCTCCCGCTGGCAAGCAGCGAGCGCCAGCATCGCAGGCAAGAGTATGATGACAGCCGGCTTCATCGCACCGGGCTCGCCGAGGCGTCGAGGCGCGGCACACCATATTGATCAAGCAACGCGTCGATCTCGGCCTTGTGCCTGGCCAGCGCGCCATTCACATCGCCGCGCAGCGCGTCGTCCTCGCGGCGAACGCCCATCGAGATATCGTAGATCATGGGCAATTGCGGTCCGTCGATGCGGGGCGTAACCGGCGTGATGCGGAGCGGTGTCTTCTGCCTCGCGGCAAAATAGCCGGCGAGCGGGCCCCAAACCACGGCAAGGTCGATCTCGCCGCTGGCCACCGCTTCGACGATGCGCGCCGGAGGGTTGGGAGCGGAGTAGTCACCATAGACAGGATAGCCGACGAGATGCCCGACGATGCCGCGGCGGCCAAGCGCCTGGACGGGGGGCGAGTTGGCGCCGTCATCGCCGATGAGCTGAACGCCAATGCGCATGTCGCGCAAACGGGGATCGTTGAAGGAGGCCACGTCGGGACCGTCCCGGCGGGTGACGAAGACATAGGAGGAACGGTAGTAGGGAGTGGTGGTGCGCAACATTTCGAGATTGGCCGGCGTGCCGGGCACGAGATCGCAAAGGCCGGCCTTCAGCGTGTTGCGCACAAAGCCGCGGCGCTGCGCCCACCAAGTATAGGTCAGCTTCGCGCCAAGATCGCGCGCGATGATTTGCGCAATCCTGTTCTCGAAGCCCTGACCGGCCGCATTGGAAAAGGGCATGTTGTTGGGGTCGGCGCAGACCCTCAGCTCACGCGCATCGGCTGTCGCCGGCAAGAGCAGCAAGGCCAGCACTGCGATGCCCATTGCCGTCAGCTGCAACGTCTTTCGCACGAGTGCCGCGATCACCTTGAGCACATCAGGGCAGACGGAACACATAGAGTGTGCCTCCTGCCGTGGTCGCGTTCTTTAGGTCTTTCATCGCATTGACGAAGCCGAGTGCCGCAGTGGCGTCGCGCGGATCGAGATCGCCCGATACGATGGCGCCCGCCCAGCCGCCGACGCCGGACAGGATCGCGACATATTGGTGCCCGTCGGGACCGCGATAGGTGATGGGTTGGCCGATGATGCCAGATGAGGTCTTGAACTGCCAAAGCAGGTCGCCGGTTTTTGCGCTTACTGCCTTGAACCAGCCTTCCATGGTTCCGTAGAAGACGACGTCACCTGCGGTGACGACCGCGCCGCTCCAAACCGGGAAATTCTCCTTGAGGCTCCAGGCCGGTTTCTCGGCGGCGATGTCCCAGGCGGTGAAGGCGCCGCGATTGCCACCAGGCCCAGGGATCATGCGCACGTTCATGCCGACATAGGGCGTGCCGGCGATGTAGTTCACCTCGAGGCCTTCTTCGTCCATGCACAGATTATTGTGCGGGATGTAGAGCAGGCCGGTCTTCGGCGAGAAGGCGGAAGGCTGCCAGTCCTTGGCCCCCGACGCCGTCGGGCAGATGTCGCGGACGACCTTGCCGGTGCCAGTTTTCTTGTCCGGGTTTTCGATAAGGCGGCCGGTCTTGAGATCGACCCCCTTGCTGGAATTGACGGGACCGAACGGCTTAGCAGATAGAACTTCGCCGGTGGTCCGGTCGAGGACGTAGAGATAACCGTTGCGCTCTGGCCGGACCAGCACCTTGCGTGGCTTGCCCTGCCAGTTCATGTCGAGCAGGATCTGCTCGTTGATGCCGTCATAGTCGTGAATGTCGTGCGGGGTCCATTGATAGAACCATTTCGCCGCTCCGGTATCGGGATCGCGCGCGAATATCCCTGAGGTCCATTTGTTGTCGCCTGGCCGCAAGTCCGGGTTCCATGGTCCAGGATTGCCGGTGCCGTGGAAGATTAGGTTGAGATCGGGATCGTATGAGATCCAGCCCCACATGTTGCCGCCGCCGATCTTCCAGGCCTCCGGCGGCCACGTCGTGACGCCAAGGTCCTTGCCCTTGTCCATATCGTAATGAGGCTTGAAGTCCGGGCCGATCAGCACGTCCTTGTCGGGGCCGGTATTGTAGGCCGTCCAGACGACATGCCCGTCGCCGGCGTCGAGCGCCTTGACCCAGCCGCGCACGCCCATTTCGCCGCCTGAATTGCCGACCAGCACTTTGCCCTTGACCACCAAAGGCGCCATGGTGGTGGTCTCGCCGATATTGATGTTGCCGATATGGGCGTTCCAGATCGGCTGGCCGGTGCTCGCATCGAGCGCGATGGTGTGGCCGTCCAGCGTGTTGAAAAAGATGCGCCCGTCGGCGTAAGCCGCACCGCGATTAACGACATCGCAGCAGGCAACGCCTTGCGCGGCGGGCTCGGGATTGGGCTCGTATTTCCATTTCATCGGGGCGCCGGGCTTGGAGAGGTCGAGCGCATAAACGATGTTGGGAAACGGCGTGACGATATACATCGTGCGGCCGACGACCAATGGTGCGGCTTCCTGGCCCTTGTTCACGCCGGTCGAGAAGCTGAACGCGACCTGAAGGTTCTTGACGTTGCCTTCGTTGATTTCGGCGAGCTCGCTATAGCGGGTCGAGGCGTAGTTCTTGGCCGGCATCGTCCATTGCCCGTCATCGGCCGGGGCGGCAGAGGCAGGCGGCGAAATCCCTGTCGTGGAGGGAGGCTGCGAGGCAGCCATCAGGAATGGGAAGCAGGCCAGGGCCATCGCTGCGGCGATGCTCGATCCGGCATATTGTCGCGCAGCCCGGGTGAAATGAGCGCGTCCGGCCTGCGCACACCATGCCGTCAGCTGTGGCACTGTCATCATTTCGAGACCGAGCCTCCAACGCCGGCGCCCAGTTCCGCGGCAATATCGGCCTCATGTCCCGCGCAAAGCGGGTGGCCCCAGCCGGATGCGCTTTTCCCGCCGGGGTCGAGGTCGTAGATGATGGCGTCCTTGCGATTGGGGTTGACACCGGCCGGAACCTTGTCGAGGCCGAGCGCCGCCCGAACGCGCCAAGCGACATTGTGGTCGGCACAGGAGGAATCGCCGCTGATCCCAAGCCCGCCGACGATCGTTTTGCCGTCATAGAGCGCAAGCCCCCCGCCAAACACCACTACGCCTCCGACCGGCTTGCCGATCAGCGGATCGTTAGCGCTGCCGAACGTCTTGGCGTCTCCGGCATAAGCCACCGCCTGGTTGACTGGATTGGTGGTCTCCAGACCGAACAGCGGCCCGCCCGGCTGCACTCCGGCGTAGAGATTGGCGGTCGAGAGGGCCATGTTCGCCAGACTAAGGCCATTGGTCGTGCTGGCCTTCTCTGCGGCGATCAGCCGGCTGCCGGGCCACTGCGCATCCACCGTTGGGCCGCTGAAGGCAATGGCGCAGACGGTGCCGTCGCGCGCGACGACGGCCGCCCATTCATTGGTCTCGAAGCCGCCATTCGCGGGGCCGCCGCTCGCCTTCACGTTGGCCTTCAAGGCCGAGAGCAGCTTGTCATGATCGGCCGGGCATGGCGCTTGCGCCCGAGCGGCGCTGTGCTGCATCAATCCAATGGCCAAGACGAGGAACCCCAGACCTAGTGGCGAAAGCTGACGATGACCCATGATCCGGAAACGCTTGTTGGACGTTACCGAACTGACAATCGGCTTCTTTGTTCCTCGACCATAGAAATGGTCCGCAACTGACCAGATCGGCTACCAGGGCGATTGGATCGGAGAGGACTCGGACCGGCCCGAAGCCGCAACCCGGGTGCTTCCTGCGGTCAGGGCTTTTGGCAGCGCGGCTCTCGAGCCGCCGGTACCTGCTCTGGCGTTTGAGGAGCCGCCAAGCATCTCCACTGCTTTTTGATCCGACCTCGAACTGAGAGCTCAGGGACAGGTTCCATTGCGGGCACAATTCAGAAATCGACCATTATCGACCGACTTGGAACAATCATAAGAGGATCTCGTTCGGTTGCCATGGAACAGCTTCGTTCAGACCTCGCGGCAGTGAGGCAGCCGGGCTATTGGATCGCCCTCGGATTTCTCGTGATCCCATACGGAGTGGGCGTGTTCATGCTTATAAGGATTTGCCGCTGCATGTGATTAAGTGCCGAGCTGCGGTCAATAAAAACGGCTGCAAAGCTGCCGCCATGCCTGCAAGTCTGTTGGGGCTTGCACCTCTTTCGAATGAGTACGCGGCCGGTCCGCATTCGGTCCGACCTCGCTCTTGACCGGTTCACGCTGAGCATGAGCGCGCCAACACAGTCGTCATTACCAGCAACGACCTCGATGAGGATGGCGGAAGCGTCTATCAGTTGGTGCTTGGAGCAATCATGCATCGGCTGGCGGCCTGGCCGAATAGCGATACTTCGTTGTCTCAGCGGGAGAGGCGTTTTCTGTTTGCACTGATTTTTTTGCGATAGAGGCGAGCAACCTTGCTTGCGGGCGACCCTTTGGCAAGCATCACCCCAGCGCACTCGGCCGCCTCAATCTTCTCTCGAACCATTCGAATAGCTTCCCGCTCGGCGGCTTTGCCTCCTCCGGCAATTCGCAATGCTCTAAGCCACATGACCTGCTGTGCTTCCAGGGCAGAGAGACAGAGATTTAGCCACGGATTCATTTTGCGAAATCCTTTGGAACGCCTTCCGCGATGCTGAACTCGTAGACCGTGCCCTCCGCCTCGTCAGCCATACGGAACCAAGGTTCCTGGAGTGGTCTGCACTTTTCCACTGCGGGCCTCGCGTCTTCGGGCCGATACCATGCGAGGCGATCACCTTTTTTGCCCCGAAGCTCTTCAACCTGATGGTTCGTCATGCTGACTCGCTTTTTTAACGACCATACTGGCTCGAGCGTAGTTCGATCATTGCCATGCATTTTGAGGAGTTCCCGAACTTCGGGAATTGTGAGCTGAAATTTTGTGGCGACATAGGCGACCCCGGTAGTTTCGTCGCCAGACAGTCGGTCGCGCTCGCGAGAATCGCGTTTGCTCGTCGTCTGCCATTCCTGTTCCTCCTGGTGAGTAAAAACAGCCATCGCAAGCGAATGTTCCGCACTGCTTTTCCAGTCAGCGCTGACGGAACAGAACAACTCTGCCATATTGAAACAAGTTCGAGTGGCGTGGGGCGCCAGGTGCATGCTTTTGGAGTTCATCCCGCCGATAACGCCGGAGTTGGTCGACCGGCCCCTTGAAGGCGACGACTGGAGCCACGAGGTAAAGTTCCGCGCCTCAGGTCATCAACGAAGGCGGCATTCGCTTCTACACCCAAGTATAGACCGCTCCTCGATGAGGCGGCGGCGATCGAAGCGGAGACGACCATCTGGATGTTCATGATGCCATGGCGGCGCGTCGCGCTGCTTGCCGCCCAACGCTGCCGCGGCACTGGCGCGCAAAAGCGGTGGGCAGCATCACCGGACAGAACCGGCAAGGCAGGGGAACAAAACCGAACAGGCCAGCGACGCCGCCCGAGAAGCCAACGGTTCTCGCAGGCTTGGCCTTCCGTGTCGCGGTCATAGCGAAGCACCGGGCGATGCCGACGTCTGTCGTCATCACCTATCGACGCGTCTTGCATTTGCCTGGACGTATTCCTCAGCGACCTTGCCGAGCCCGAGGAGGAATTGCAGCCAGCGCAGGTTCGGACGCAAGGCGCAATCTTTCCCGTCCATGCCGAGTGCCGCTATCGGCCCTCTCCCTCGAGAACAGGCCTGCCCGGTCCAACCGGGCGGGATTTTTTCGCCCCCCGCTGCTCGTCGCACTAAGGGCCCTCGGCTTCAACAGCTCAGGTCAGCCCGAAACCATTTTTACCTACCGCTAACAATTGTGATTCCGCAGGAACAGGTTTCGGTCTTCGTTCGAAGGAGAAAAACAGGTGGGCGCATGGGTGGAAGCATGATGAACCGCGTAAGAATCGGCGGCGGCCTGTTTGAGGCCGCAATGGTCGCCGTCATGGCGTTGGCGGCTATCGGAATCATCATCGTCATTGCCGTAGGGATTTACTGACGTCCTTCAGCCCCGCTGTGCAATTTGAGCGGCAACCTAGGTAGGCACGGGGGCAAATAGACACAGGTTCATCTGGTAATGGGTCAGTTTGAAATTTGATCTTTGGATTTGGCGGCCGGCTTCGGCGGACTGGCCTCGTTGATGATCCGCAAGGCTTCCTCTGTGGTGATCCCGCACTTGCGGGCATAGTAGGCGGCTTCCGTTTGAACCTCGTCATCAAACGGCAGTGCAATAATAGCCTCCTTTGCTTTTCGCTCTGCCTTCCTGCTCATACCGCGAATCATATCACAATTCTGATATGAACATGTTAAAGCAGGTAAGTTGAGGGGCCGCCGCACCGGCAGGTTAAAAGACCAGGTTCCCTCAATGGCTCGCTCTTCGGAAGAAGCGAGCCATTTTTTTGGGGCCTGCCGCCATTTCAAACTGGCCGCTAGCCGATTGCATTCGGCCAAAGCTCTGCTAGCTTCCTAAGACAAAGCAACTCGAAAGCTGGGGGGCCGGCACTACGTGGCGTTGGTTCTCGGCTTAGGGCTCGGATTCTTGGCGGGACCGAGCCCTTCTTTTTATGGCTCGCGCCGTTTTTTATAAGGGCCGCGAAACATCTGTTTCTCCGCTTCCTTCGCCTCGATAAGCGCAATCTCCCAAAGCTTGTCAGTGACACCAGCGGCCATCGCCGGGTCATGCGCAGCGAAGCATGAATGCGGATGAAGTTATAATACATGAAATGCAGCGCAACCGCGTTGGCGTGAGCTTCCACCTTCTTTGAGAAGCCGTTGGTCAGGCGGGTGAAGCGGCGCATGTGCATCCGCATGGTGGGTTCTGGCGTTTCGCGAATGACGTGCTGACATGCTTGATGTCGGGGTTCCTTCGATCCGCTCTTTTCTTGCGCCAGTGGATTTGGCAGGGATGTATCGGCCCGCCTTGGCCCTGGCGGGCCCGCCCTTTCTGCCGGCCTTTGAGTCGGTACGAATTCGTCCTCGCTGCTTTGAGAGGCGAAAGCCATCACGAGCAGGCTGAGGTCGCCGGAACCCCCGCCGTAAGCGCATCTTTGAGTGCTCGCGCTTGCCAGCAAGCCGCTCGCTAATGAGGTGGGGAACATTATCGCCCGGTCCAAGTTCGGCACGTAACGCAATCCGGTCACATAATTTGGCACACGACCCGTCCCCGAATGTTTTGATCCGCAAGCTTCAGAACATCTCCGCTCTGACCCAGTCAGAAATAGCTATCTTAGAAGGCATCCCACTTCTAAAGAGGGACTATCAGGCCAATCAGGACATTGTGCGCGAGGGAGATCGACCCACTCATTCATTTGTCGTCTTGAAGGGCTTGGTGGGATCAACCAAGCTTACCGGCGAGGGCAAACGGCAGATCACATCGTTCTTTGTTCCAGGAGATCTTCCCGATCTCCATGGAATCCATCTCTCGGTTCTGGACTGCACCTTCTCATCTCTCACGCGCGCCAGTCTGGGCTTCATGCGGCATGATGCCATGCAAGCCCTCTGCGACCAACATGCCTCCATAGCAACTGTGTTTTGGCGCTCGACGCTGATCGACGCAGCGATTTATCGAGAATGGGTCACCAACCTCGGAAGGCGCGACGCCTATGCTGGTATGGCTCACATTCTGTGCGAACTCATCGTCCGCCTTCACTCCATGGGCCTCATTGAGGATCATGTAGCGGAGCTTCCGATCACCCAGACTGCACTTGCCGATGCGTTAGGCTTGTCAACCGTGCACGTGAACCGAGTGCTTCAGGAATTGCGACGAGACGGGTTGATAATCACCGAGGGCTCGCGATTTCATGCTATTGACTGGCCCGGGCTCGTCCGAGCAGGAGATTTTGACGCCACTTACCTGCACCAAAGGACCGCGAAAACGTTGTGATGGACGAGCTGGCTCGATGGCGAGATATTTCTTTGACAGCGGTGACCGCGACATTGTGCTCAAGGATGAGGTAGGTGTCGAATGCGATGGGATCGAGAGTGCGCGTCGGGAGGCCATACAAGGTTTAATAGACCTGACAAGAGACGCCCTTGAGGACCTCGATGGCCAGCAGTTATTCATCGAAATCCGCGACGAGCATGGCGAGAAGCTGGCGAGGTTGAGCCTGTCTCTGGATACGCGACTGGATGGGCAATGAGGTTTGTGACCTGCGCCTATGGCGGTGAACACGCTGCATGTCCGGCCCACATGCAGGAATGCGAGCTCTGCAGCCCCATCTGCTGAATTTGCACGAGCCCGCCAGGAATTCCTTTGTGCCACTCAGTACGCAGTCTACGTTTGATACGTCGCCCGCTTCAGGGTCGGGCCTGTCGCATCAGGTTTTCGGCGCTGAGTTAAGCCCAGCCAGGCGCCCCAAGGGCAGGGTCGCATCGGGTCGTCAGCTCCAATGTGTCTACTCGCGTGCGAGAATTCTGATCAAAATAAACTCGACATCATAGTTCAGTAATTGCTAAATTAGCCATTCATTAACCCTCTGCCCCCCGGTATATGATCAGATGTATTTTCCGCAGTTTCTGATTGGGATGCTCACGACGTCCGGCATCGTTGCCTTCTGGAGCTACGTGGCCACAGGGTCGATCTGGCAGGCCTCGGGCTGGACCGTCATCGCCGCGGTGTTGTTGCAGGTCGCATACTTCGTGTTGGCAACATGGCTTGTTTCCAGACGGCGCGATTTGGAAAAGACAGGTGCGGACAAGGATACAGCCCGACAGTCCGTCAGCCCGACTCGGTCGACGCGTAATAAGGATGGTCTCTCGCACTAGGCGCGGACGTGACCTTGCCCCTCTGATCTAATCCGGTTTGAAGTTCGTTCTGGCCTATCGAGAGGACCAGGACATGAAGCGCAGCCGTTTCTCTGAAGAGCAGATCATCGGAATTTTGAAGGAGCATGAGGCCGGGGTTTCGGTCGCCGATCTGTGTCGGAAGCACGGCGTCAGCGATGCTTCGATCTACAACCGTCTTGGCCAAACGGACAGGTGGCGGCCGCAGAATTTTCCTTTTCGGAGGGGATCTGGGGTCGCTGCTGAGCCCCATTTGCTGTTGGATGGCAATCGCTTTTCGAATAGACCACTACCCGTGGCTGCCGTTAGTTATCCCTACCAGGGCATCCGCTTTCATTCCCGGAGGCGCGATGAACATTTCCATATTCTCGCGCGACAGCTCCCAGTGCTCGAACACCAAGTCGACAACAGCGTCCTCATCATGACCGCTGATGGCTGAGATAAAGGCATCGTGGTGTTCGACTGCTATATTGAGCCGTTTGCGCATGTCATCATTGCGCGGACGAAAGAAGGTATGGCCAATGCGCGCGTGGTCGATCAGCAGCCTGCCGAGGCTCGGCTGAAGGTAGACATTCGAGGACATCTCACCGATGATCTCGTGAAACCTGTTGTTCTCGACCACCATGGAAAGTGCATCGCCCGACTTGCTCGCCGTGCGGAAACGCTCCTGCGTTTCCTTCAGGTCCGACATCTGTGAGGGCTTGAAATTCTGAACCGCCAGCCGGCCGATGGCTGCGTAAACCATCGGAGCGACCAAAAAGAATTGCCTGAGGGTCGAGTGGTTCATCGGGACGACCCTGGCGCCTCGGTTCGCCCGAATTTCGATGTAGCCTTCGCCCTCCAGCCGGCGGAAGATTTCCCTGACCGGGGTCCGCGACAAGCCGTAGCGCTCGCTTAGTGCCACTTCATCCAAATCCTCGTCAGGATCGAGCTCCATGGTCAGAATGCGACGCTTCAAGTCTTCGTAGAGACTGCCCTTGCTACCCTTCACCGCTCACCTCCGCAATGACTTCGTCGACTCGGTCGCATTTGAGCATGCCGGAAAAATCGCACGCGGTTGCGCCGGCTGTCAATGGATTGTATTATTTACGTACACAACATAGGTATTCGAACCGGCTCACGATTGCGGTGGCTTGCCTTTGCATCGGAGGGATTAATCCGGCGTATGGTGAGTGCCGCCCAAGCTCATCCTCCGCTCGGACGGATGCCCGTTCAAGTGCCGACGGAACTCGAATGAAAATCGGTAAGTGAATTCGAATGGCCAAGAAGTTTGCATTCCTTCTGGTCCGCGACTTTACGCTGTCGCCGCTATCGCTGTTCATCGACACACTGCGCCTGGCCGGCGATGAAGGCGACCGGAGCCGCAGGGTAGAGTTCGATTGGCAGGTGATCGGTGAGCGCGGCCTGCCGATCAAGGCAAGCTGTGGCGTCGAATTGCTGCCGACAAAGGAAGTTGGACATCCTGAGGATTTCGACAACGTCGTGGTTGTAGGCGGCCTGCTCGATCCCAACCGTGCCCTCAGTTCGGAAAAGGAAGCATTCCTTTTGCGTGCTGCACAGAAGGGGATCCCGTTGACCGCGCTTTGCACCGGAAGCTTCGTGCTGGCGCGCTACGGCCTGCTGGACGGCTACAGCGCCGCCGTCAGTTGGTTTCATATCAAGGATTTCCGCGCCGAGTTTCCCGACGTGAACGCGCATGCCGACAGCCTCTATTCCGTCGACCGTGGCCGCGCGACCTGTGCTGGTGGCACCGGTGCGGCGGACCTCGCCGGCTATTTCGTATCGCAGTTCATCGGCCAGAAGGCGGCGGAAAAGGCGGCCAAGATCCTGGTGCTGGATCGCATCCGCAACGTCAGGGACGTGCAGCCGGTTGGAGACCTGTTTCCCGCAGCGTCGAGCCGCGCGGTGAAGCGGGCGCTGCTCTTGATGGAGAGCAGTCTGCAAGAGAAGGTGTCGGTTACCGAGATCGCCAGCCGCCTGAATTGCTCGCGACGCCAGCTCGAGCGCCTCTTCGGCACCGAACTGGGGATCAGCCCGATGGCCGCCTATCTGGCGCTCAGGGTGCACTACGCAAAATCCCTGCTCGAAGGTAGCGATCTGCAGGTCGGCGAAATCGCCTATCGCTGCGGCTTCGGCAATGCCGGCCATTTCAGCCGTGTGTTCCGCCAGCACACCGGGATCACTCCGACCCAACTCAGGCATCCGAACCGATAGGCGCGATGAGCGGGAAGACAGCGTGGCCGCGTACGAGAAGGTGTCGTACTGCTGGTCGGCTGCAGAATCGTGATTGGTCGCGCCCGACCTCTCATCGCCGTCAGCTTTCCGGCGCCATCCTGCACCTCGCCGGCATGAAGTCGCCATCAAGGACGAGGAGGCGCCGATCTTCCAGGTTCCCGATTGTGGTCTTGTCGGCGATCTCTTCACTGTGCTGCCCAAGCTCGAAAACGCAACCCAACAATAGCGCACATTCCGGGGGTCCTGATCTGCACTTCCCAATAGGGCCTGCGATGGCACGATGGTGTCTTTATACAGTCAATTTCCGTCAGGTGCTGTAACGGGCGCTGGCATTTCTATGCCGGGCTCTACGTCATCCCATTCCTGCTGGTGCTCGCGTGCACGGGCCTGATCATGGTCTACGGCAATTCGATCGAAACCTTCCCCGGCGCCAAGCATTATGTGGCGCCAGGTAGCGAGCGCGCTTCCTACGAGACGCAGTCGCAAGCGGCCGTCGCGGCGATCCCCGGCGGGGCCCTGAAGCTGATGGTGGTGCCAAAGGGAGACGACCGCGTCACCGTCTTCATCGTCAGCGGCCATGGCAAGGACAATGTCGTCGCCGTGGATCCGCATGGGGCCAAGGCGCTGGACACGATCGTCAAGGACGACACGTGGTTCTACTGGGCCGACAACATCCACGGCACGCTTCTCATGGGATGTCGGTGACCGGCTCATCGAGGTCGCCGCCGGCCTCGGCATCGTGCTCATCCAGACCGGGCTCTATATGTGGTGGCCACGCAACGGACGTTCGTTCGGCAAGGTGCTGTTTCCGAATCTTCCGCGTGTGGGCGCTCGTTCTGGAAGGAAATCCATGTCTCGCTAGGCTTCTACATCTCGATCGTGCTGTTCTTCTTCCTGCTCTCCGGTCTCTCTTGGACTGGTATCTGGGGCACTAAGATCATGCAGGCCTGGAGCACCTTTCCGGCGGCGAAATGGGACAATTTCCCGCTCTCCGACAAGACGCGTGCCAGCATGACCCATAGCGCTATGAAGAAAGTGCCGTGGACGCTGGAGCAGCAGCGGCGGCAGCCTGACGCTCGAACGAGCTCGCCCGCTTTTGCGGACAAGCCCATATCGCGGAACAATTGGGCTCCGCCATCAGGTAGGATCATTTCCCGCCCGGATCGAGCAGGCCGAAGACCGAGACCAGCAGGATGGCCGCGAGACCGAAGCCGATCTCTGCGATTGTGCCAGCCCGGATTGCGGCGAGGGAGGAGGCGCGGTCGCGGCCGAGCCGCGGCACGAACCAGTAGCGGTTGAGGATCGCTGTCGCCGTCATGATGAGAACGACCGCGACCTTCGCCGTCAACAACGCCTGGTAGGTGGAACTCCAGCCGAGCGGCCAGCCGACGATCAACAGGCTGTTGCCGGTACCAGAGAGGATGGTCAGAGCGACCGCCCAATGGCCGGCCCGCGAGAAGCGGCGAAGCGCCACCGATGCCTCCGTCCGGAATGGCGGCTGGCCGAATCTGGCCAGCACGAGCACAAGCGGGAGCAAGGCGCCGAACCATGCGCCGGCGGCAAGCACGTGCAGGATGTCGTTGAGCGGATGGACAACGCCTTGCCAGCCGCCCTGCATGACGGCGTGTCCGCTGAGCGCGAGGCTGGCAAGGGCCAGGGCCGCCATCGCAGCCGTCGCCATTGGCGCAAGGCGGGCGGAAGCGCCCTGCGCGATCGCCAGCGCGCCGGCAGCTGACAGTTGCCAAAGCCACGCCTTGCCGACGCTCGTCGAGGCAAGGATGTCGCCGAGTACCTGCCCGTTGACGGCATCCGGCCAGCCATCGCCGATGATCGCGGCCTGCAGCGGCAATGCCGCGCATGTCGTGACCAGGGCCAGGCTGACCGCCGCAAGTCGAAAGATCGTCAACCTCTCCGCCACCGGCTCGGCCAGACCTCGCGGGACAAGCGTTGCAAGATAGCCGAAGCCGCCCCATAGCAGCATCAGCACCGTATCGTGAACGAAGCGGCAGGCCATGAGCAGGGTGTCCGGCGTCATCGGGCGGCCGGGCAATGCGACGTAGTGCGGTCCGTCATCGGGCGAGCGAAAGAGGGGGCATCGGTCGTGCCCCTCCGGTCGATCACGGCTTCACGGTGAACTTGTAGTCGCCATGCGTCTTGTGGCCGTCCTGCGACAGCGCGTGCCACTCGACCTTGTACGTGCCGGCGGCGAGACCGGCGGGTAGATTGACCATGAAGGTCTTATTCCCGTCCATCAGCATATCGTTGTCGGTCTTGACCGCCTTCTTGTCGGGTCCGGTGACCTTCACGCCCGTGAACTTCAGGTTGAGCTCCTCGCTGAACTTGAGGTCGAGCTCCGTCGGCGCTTCCTTGACCGTTCCGTTGATCGGCGGTTGCGCCGCTTCGAGATGGGCATGGGCGTACGCGGCGCAAGAAAGTACGAGGGAAGAGATGGCTGCGAATGCAGTGGCGAGAACGATATTGCGCATGATTCATTTCCTTATGCTAGGCGGACTACGCCGGCCCGAATTGAATTGGAGATTAGTCGATCATCTAGAAGCGATCCTGCAACCGCCGCGGTTGCTTCCGCCGGTTTCCAGGCAGGAGACCGCGCGAGCTGAGCGGCTGAAGCTTGTAACGCCACACCACCGCATCGGAAAAACGTTTGCTGTCGGAGGCGAGGAGGAAGGCGTTCCAACAGCGGCTCGACGCTGTTCGCCTCTGGAACGATCGCCGCTCCAAAATCGCAGCCGGACAGGCAGCAGTCGCAATCATGGGCGCCGCTATGCGATCCGCTGTGTGAAGTGGTTCCCACATAGGGGTGCACAAGATATTGCCGAAAGCATCGTGCGGCCCGGCGGCGGCCTGCGCGCCAATTTCCGCACCGCTCAGGAATGCCTGACCGAAAAGGACCAGTGCAGCGGCGATCGCTACTGGAGCAGGCGACCGTTTGCGCGACAATGTCATTTGGTCAAGCCGATCCTGTCTTTCAGCGGCTATAGCATACGTGATTTCGGCTTGGCTATCGTGGCTTCGGCCAGCGCGACGATAGCAAAAAATTGGGCGCCGGGCGAAACCGTGGCGGCGCGCGCATCAATTCACATTTCTGTTATGTGATAACGTTGCTTTCTGGTTGACTGACGTAATAACATAACCTACCCAGTGATCGCTCCGGCGACAGGTGTTGCCTCGCTCTGCAAAGGGAGAAAGACATGCGTTCCTTTCCATTTATGGCGGCGCTGTTGTTCGCCGCGGCACTGCTGACAGGCGGCGGTGCTCGCGCCGAAGATAAGGTGAATATCGTCGCGGCCGAGAACTTCTATGGCGATCTAGCCCGGCAGATTGGCGGCAGCAGTGTCGCGGTGACCAGCATCCTTGCCAATCCCGACGACGACCCGCATCTGTTCGAGACGAGCCCTTCAACGGCGCGCACGATCGCCGACGCCAAGATCATCATCTACAACGGCGCGGATTACGATCCGTGGATGGACAAGCTTCTATCAGCTTCCACCAACGCGCAGCGCACGACCATCGTGGCCGCGGATCTGATCGGCAAGAAGTCGGGCGACAACCCGCACCTGTGGTACAATCCGGCGACGCTGCCCGCGATCGCCAAGGAACTCGCCGCCGATCTTTCAAAGCTTGATCCGGCCAATGCAGTCCACTACCAGGCCAATCTCGCAAAATTCCAGTCGTCGCTGGATGCGATCAACAAGCAGATCGATGACGTCAAGAAGGCCTACGGCGGAACACAGGTAACCGCGACGGAGCCGGTGTTCGGCTATATGGCCGATGCCCTCGGCCTCAAGATGCTGAACTACGATTTTCAGGTCGCGGTGATGAACGATGCCGAGCCGAGCCCGACGCAGGTGGCGGCATTCGAGAACAGCCTCAAGGACGGATCGGCCAAGATCCTCTTCTACAATTCGCAGGTGACGGACGAAGCGACGACGCGCCTTCTCGACATTGCCAAGCAGAACAAGGTCACCGTTATAGGCGTAACCGAGACCGAGCCCGCCGGCCAGACGATCCAGTCCTGGTTCGGCGGCCAGATCGGCGATGTGCAAAAGGCTCTTGCCGCGCGCACGCAATGAATGTCATCGCCTTCGACAGGGTCACATTGACCTATGGGGGACGCCGGGTTCTTTCCGACGTCTCCTTTTCGATTCCACAGGGTGCGTTCGTGGGGCTGCTTGGCGCAAACGGGGCGGGCAAGACGACGATGCTGCGCGCGATCCTGGGGCTTTTCCGTCCGGCCAGCGGAACGATTTCCGTGCTTGGCCGGTCGCCGACCCGCGGCAATCCCGCCATAGGTTATATGCCGCAGGCGCGCCGCACCGTGACCCATGCCGGCATCAGCGGCTTCGATCTCGTCGTCACGGCGGCAGGCGGTCATCGCTGGCGTTGGCCGGCGGCGTCGGCGATCGAGAAGGACGCGGCATGGAAAGCGCTTGAAGAGGTCGGCGCGGCCGATATCGCCAGGAGGCCGTTCGCGGAGCTGTCGGGGGGCGAGCGGCAGCGAATCCTCATCGCCCAGTCGCTTATAGGTAATCCCAGGCTGCTCTTGCTCGACGAGCCGCTGATCAGCCTGGATGCCGCGCATCAGCGCACCATCATCGAACTCGTCCATGAGGTCGGCGAGCGGCTGGGTATCGCCGTCATCTTCTGCTCGCACGAGATCAACCCGTTGCTGCGCGCCGTCGATGCCGTCCTCTATCTCGGCAACGGCAACGCCGCGATCGGCAGCGTCGACGAGGTCATCAACGGTCCGGTCCTGTCGAGACTTTATGGAACGCACATCAACGTGGTGCGGCTAGGCGGACGCATCTTCGTCATGGCGGATGACATTGAATTGGAGGGCGCTGCACATGTTCACGATGTTTGACTACGAATTCATGCGCAACGCCTTCGCCGCATGCACGGTCGTTGCCATCGTGACCGGGGCGGTAGGATATTTCCTTGTGCTGCGAGGCCAGACCTTCGCCGGACATGCGCTGGCCCATGTCGGATTTCCCGGCGCAACGGGCGCCGGCTTGCTCGGCCTGTCGCCATTCTTCGGGTTGACCATCTTCACCGTGCTGGCTGGCATCGGCATCGGCCTTCTGGGCGAAAGAGCGCATCGCGACGTCGCGATCGGCATCGTGCTGACACTTTCGCTCGGCCTCGGCTTGCTATTCCTGCATTTCTACACCGCTTTCGCATCCCAGGCGACGAATGTTCTGTTCGGAAATGTGCTCGGCATCAGTTTCCGGACGGTCGTCATCCTTGCAGCGCTTTCCCTGGCGATCCTGGTCAGCTTGACCTTCATTTCCAGACCCTTGCTCTTCGCCAGCCTGCAGCCTGAGCTGGCGGAGGCGAAGGGGGTGAACCTCGATCTGGTTTCGACATTGTTCATGATCATTGTCGCCGTGACGACGGCTGAAGCCACCCAAATCGTCGGCGTGCTTCTCGTCTTCGCGCTGATGGTCGCCCCGGCGGCAACGACGCTGCGCCTGACCCGCGGTGTGCTGCGGGGCATCCTTGTCTCGATCGCGCTAGCGGTCGCCATCGCCTGGATCAGCTTATGGCTTGCGTTCGAAACAGACTGGCCGACGAGCTTCTGGATCACATCGCTCGGTGCCACTGGCTATCTGGGCGCCGGTCTCATCCAGCGCTTGAAGGCGGCGCAATGACTCCCTGATGAACGGCTGAAGCGTCGAACACCAGAGCAGCCGGCCTGCCGCAGCCACGCGACCAAGATGTTTTTCTGGCCGGGATACCGCTCACGGCATCAGCTTGTGTTCGCGCTGCTTCAAGGAATCGCGCGGCCGCGTAAATTGCTGAACAGGAGCCTCGTAGCGGTGTCTTCCGATGCCCAATCCATCGGCTGGAGCAGCCGCCGATGGTTCGGGCGTGGCTGTTGGAGGCTTAGTGGCGATCGCCGTTCCTCCAAGGAGGAGCCCGATCGCGACCAGCCAACTGCCCAGAATGCGTGTGCCGATCGTGTACCACGCAGGCGGGAAAATTCGTCCGACAAGGCCGACGGCGACAACGATCCAAAGGGCGATGATCGTCCCCGAGAGCGGTATTCGGAGATCGTTCAACGTAGGGTCGGTGAACTTTGTGACGACGGCCAACAACGCGCCGATGAGCAACGCCGCGGCGGGGATCGTGTAAGTTCGGAAACGACCGGAAACGACGAGAACGATGCCGATTATCAGCATCGAAAATGGCGCGGTCAGGAAAGCGTGAGTCGTCGCTCCCGGTACGCCGGCCATGACATCAAGGAATCGATCATAAAGCAGAGCCCCGACCACCTCGCCCAGCAGCAATGCCACGAGTGTGAGAACTCCAAGCCTCACGCTTACCAGAGCGGTTGCAAGGCCCAATCCAACCAGCGGCAAGACGCGTTCAGGAGAAAGGGCGCTGTTGAGGATCCACCACGACGTCTGCGTCCTTTCCGAAGAGGTCGCAAGTACGCCGATCATGGCAACGCCGGCGACAGCTACGACAGGGCCTGACCATCGAAGCAGGAATCGCCACGCCGATCGCTTGGGATATGTTTCAGGGGACAAGGAAATAAACGCCTCCTGCCGCGATCAATCCGCCCAGGCCCTGCGACAACCGTCCGCCGAGTGCCTTGCCCAGCAGAAGTCCGAATCCGATACCGAGCAGGTGGATCAGACCGGTGGCGATGACGAAGCCGATGGCATAGTCGGCTGGGTCGGCTGCATTCGGCAGTTCCGCGCCGTGGGCGTGTCCGTGGCAGATGGCGAACACGGCAATCATAAGCAACGCAACCCATTCCGCCGGCCGCCAGGCGCAGGCGATGGCCAGCCCCAGGGTGATGATCGACAGCGCAATGCCAATCTCAACACCGGGCAGCGGGACACCTGCTATTCCGGCAATCCCGCCTACGACCATGATCAGCGGGAATGCAACAGGCAGCGTCCAGATCGAACGCCCACCGATCTGGGCGCCCCACAGTCCCACGGCAAACATAGCCAGGAAATGATCAGGCCCGGTCAGCGGATGTTCGAAGCCGCTGCCAAACCCACCCGTCCCCGATTGAATGATATGCGCTTGCGCCATCGTTGACCCGGCCGTCAGAGCTGTTGCCGTCGCCACCATGCCGTATGCAAAGTAGCCAAACCGGATTTGGCTGCTGATGGACGGCAGCTCCGCTTTCTCTTCAAGACTCTGCACCACTCACGAACCTGCCATGTTGCCAAACCGGCAAATTGCCATCGATGGAATCATCAAGATATGACTTTTACGCTCAATGGATTCAGCGAACCAGAAAACGGCTATTTTTGGCGTTGAACTCGAAGCGGAGCGTCAATCGTCGGCGCTGGAGCCTGAGAGCGCAAGGGTGCCGAAGCCGAAACGAAGAGGCGCTTGAAGTCCGGTCCCCTCTGGGAATTCAATCCGGAGCAGATCTGGCGGGCAGATTGGCCTTCGGAATCGAAAACTCGCCGAGAGACGGAGGCGATCAGCTTCGAGGCGTCGCGAGAGCATTCGTTTTGTGCTTGATACGTTATACTATAACCGATAACAAGATGAAACCGCCCCTCAACCGAGTGTTCCGCCATGCAGACCCAGACTCCCGTGACCGTGCTGACCGGCTATCTCGGCGCGGGCAAAACCACGCTGTTGAACCGTATCCTGTCCGAAAATCACGGCAAGAAATATGCCGTCATCGTCAATGAGTTCGGCGAGGTCGGCATCGACAACGATCTTATCGTCGACGCCGACGAAGAAGTGTTCGAGATGAACAATGGCTGCATCTGCTGCACGGTGCGCGGCGATTTGATTCGCATCATCGACAGCCTCATGCGCCGCCGCGACCGTTTCGACGCGATCCTGGTGGAAACGACCGGCCTCGCCGATCCGGCGCCGGTCGCGCAGACCTTTTTCGTCGACGAGGACGTTCGTTCCAAGACCAGGCTCGATTCCATCGTGACAGTGGTCGACGCCAAGCATCTGCTCGGCGAGATCGACGAAGCGCACGAAGCCCAGGAGCAACTGGCATTCGCCGACACGGTGCTGCTCAACAAGACCGACCTCGTCTCGGCCGAAGACCTGAAGGAGGTCGAAAGCCGCATCCGGCGCATCAACCCCACGGTTTCCATCCACCGCACACAGCGTTGCGACGTCGATCTCGACAAAGTTCTCGGCCGCAATTCGTTCGACCTCGACCGTATCCTCGAAGTTGAACCGGATTTCCTCGACGAGTTCCACGAGCATGAGCACGATGACCATGTGACCAGCTTCGCTCTGGTCACCAGGGATCCGCTCGACCCGAAAAAATTCCTGCCTTGGCTGCAGACGGTCACCCAGCAGTTCGGCATGGATATGTTGCGCATGAAGGGCATTCTCGCTTTCAAGGACGACGACGACCGCTTTGTAGTGCAAGCCGTCCATATGCTGCTGGAAGGCGATCACCAGCGGCCGTGGAAGGCTGATGAGGAACGGACCAGTCGTCTTGTCTTCATCGGTCGCAATCTGCCGAAGGGTATCATCGAGAGCGGGTTCATGGGGTGCCGGGCGTGACCTTCGCCTATCACGAGAGGCTGCGAAGCTGGTGAAATTCGTCAATCCCTTTGCGCCCAGACGGGGGCCTTCATCATCTCATGCCGACAGGATCAAACAATGGATACGCGATGGGCTTGATCTGAAGGAAGATGTCGCAATCACCGTGACGGAGGTTCGCTGCCGCGAATCCGGCTGCCCCGACTTGGAGACGGTCATCAGCATATTCGAGGTGGAGCGGCCGATACGCTCCTTGCGCGTCGGCAAGGCCGTGGCAATGATTGCAGAGCCCGACATCGCGCTCGCGCTGCAAATTGGGCAACGGCTTCTCGACGCAAACGCGGAGAGTTCATCCCCGAAGGTAAGCGTCAAACAGCATTAAAGGCATGGACTGGATCGAGGATCAAATTGAATGGATTGCGGGCGGCAAAAAGGTTGCCGTCGGCCTGACCCGTTTTGGAACGGGCAAGAACCTGCTCCTTTTGCCGGCGCTCAGCTCGATCTCGACCCGCGCCGAAATGCGACCGCTGCAGGAGCGGCTCGGCGCATCCTTTGCCACGACGGCCATCGACTGGCCCGGCTTCGGCGCCTTGCCTCGCCCCAGGATTGCCTGGCGCCCGGAACTTTATCGTACATTCCTGCGCTTCGTGACGCAGAGTGTCGTACAGCCTGCTGCGACCATCGCTGCCGGTCATGGCGCGGGCTATGCGCTGGCAGAGGCCGCCGAAAATCCGGGTGGCTTCGGTCGCCTTTGCCTGCTGTCGCCGACCTGGCGTGGGCCGCTTCCAACCATGACCGGCAGGCGAATGGCGCTGTTTCGCGGGCTGGCAAAGGCCGTCGACCTGCCGCTCGCCGGGTCTTTTCTCTATCGGCTCAATGTGAACAGCCTTGTCATCGGCATGATGGCGCGCGGCCATGTCTATGCCGATCCGGCCTGGCTGACTCCGGAGCGTATGGCCGAAAAACGCACCGTCACCGACGCGCCTGGCGCCCGCTACGCTTCCTTCCGGTTCGTCGCCGGGGAACTCGATCCTTTCACCGATCGCGATGCCTTCCTGGAAAGCGCGCGACGTATCTTGACGAAGATACTCGTCGTCTACGGCGGCGGAACTCCACGCAAGTCGCGCGCAGAGATGACCGGTCTCGGATCGCTAACGAATGTGCGGACCGTCGTACTGCCGGGCGGCAAGTTCTCCTTCTATGAAGAGTTTCCGAACCAGACCTGGGAGCTGATCAATCCACTCCTTTTCGAATCCGACTGAGGTCCGACCGGTTCGCGACACCCAAGGATATGACGTTGGCATAACCCAGGGCCGCTGCTTCAGGGAGCTAAGGCGTTGCAGCTGGCACAGCGCACCTTGAGTTCAATAGCGACAGTATCGATCTGGAAGGCCTCTTGCTCGGCCCAGGCCACAAGCCGGCGATCGACTGCCTCGTCATGGTGTTCAACAACAGTTCCACACCGGTCGCAAACCGCGAGGATCGTTGTCTGTCCACGATGGGGGTGCGCATCGGTGCAGCGCACGAAGGCGTTGGTGCTCTCGACCTTGTGGACGATACCGCATTGAACGAGGCTGTTGACGGCCCGGTAAATCTGCACGGGTGATTTGATCCCGCGAGGCCTAAGTTCCCTCAAAATCTCGTAGGCGCCGATCGGTTTACGCGCCTTGTCTATGATTTCCAGCACGAGCGCCTGGTTCCTAGTCAGACCGCCGGGGAGGATCGTGCCGACGCGGTTGAGATCGAGCATTGGGTTCACGTTTCTGTTACGAAATAACATGACCAATGTAATAACATAACTTACCGAGGGGTCAACTGGAATTGAGATCTACGGAGATCGCATGCAGGCAGACGCAGGGCGCGCCGCGAAAGCGACAACCGGCAGCAGGTCATGACGATCGCCACGACGAGTTCATTCGCCGCTTCCTGCTCCACGCATTGCCGCGTGGATTCCACCGCGTCCGTCACTAAGGCCCTGCTCGCCGGCTCGGCGCGCAAAAATAGCGCTCGCGCTCGCCCGCGAACTGCTGAACGTGGCGCTGCCGCCCTATGACGACACCGACGTCCGCCCGGCATGCCCATGCTGCGGCGGACGCAGTCATCATCGAGACGTTTGAAGGTTGGAGGCAGCCGCGCGGACCGCCGGACACTCAGTTTGGCGATCTTTTTTCCCTTGACCGTAATCTTGCCGAGGCTCGGCTCGATCAGACGGTTGAGTAGGCGGATCAGCGTCGACCTGCCGCTTCCAGAGAGGCCCATGACGCAGAAGATTTCGCCGCGCCGGACCTGCAGACTGGCGTTGGCAACGACGACGCAGTTGAACTCCTGGAGCACCTGTTTCTTGGAAAGCCCGCGCTCGGAGATCGCCTCGTCCCGCGTTGAGGCGCATTTCCGGGCGTGATAGTCCGCCTGGGTCACTGTCTCGCGATCCTTGACGCTTATCGTCGCCTTGTTGCCCGCGTCAGGAATCATTGAGGGGCCGCCGCACCGGCAGTTTAAAAGACCAGGTTCCCTCAACGGCTCGCTCTTCGGAAGGCGCGCCAATTTTTTGAGTGTGGCTACCGCTGAGTCTTTGCAACGGCCATACCCCGTAAGGCTTCGTTTCATCGAAATACTTGATTTTTATTGTGTTATTTGAATGTTTGGCGGCGAGAGCGGGACTCATTTCGCGCTGCGTTGTTGACGCGGGGCTGACCGATACAAGGGGTGCTTTTTCGTAGGCGACTTCGCTTGGACATTAGCCCGGGATATAGGTACAGGCCGTTTCGACGCCGGTCGCGTCAGGCAGTCGCTTGAGGAGAGTCTTCTGGCTCTCGGCCTCGATCGCGTTCACATAGTGCACCTTCACGACCCCGAACATTCCGCCGATCTTGACGAGATCACGCCGCCAGGCGGTGTTTTACCAACCTCCTCTTAAACATCCGGCTAGTCAGCCCGAAGCGTCGGAATCGCGTCCGCGAGTTGTCTGCCGGGGCGTCATCACAATGAAGGGTGAACCGACAGATGGCCTGTGAAATCATTGTCGACCGACCAGGAGAGGCGCTCGCCTGAGCGGCGCTCCGGCAAGAATGACTAGGCGGCCCGCCCTCGCGTCGCGTTTGGAACGGACCGCTTTGACGATGCCGGGCCTGACATTTGCTGTCCTACTCTCGAACTTCACGAGGAGGATATGAGGGATCTTCCGATGGACATTGATGCCGACGCCGTGATCGCGGTCGGCCATTACCTCGACGATCACAGCAAGACCACTCCAGTTTCTGTTTCAGACGCGATGAGGGTCATTCGAAAACGGGGCCATGACGCGCCTCTCCGATCTCGAGCTAGAGACATTGATAGTTGAAAGTGCAGGCGCGCGCCGCCTAGGCGTTTTGTTGGACTCCCACGACGACTGAGATTACCTCGGGTCTCGGGCGCGCAGGTCGAGATGACCGAACCTGCCGGCAGCACGTCCCATCATCACAATGAATGGCGACTTGCGTAGCTGACCGTAGCACCGTCGCAGGCGGGAAAACGTCCACGGGAGCGGCCTTTTCCGCATGGAGAAAGTCAAAGTGCAAGCAGTTGGCATTTACCGATGCCCAGAAGAAACCCACCCTTCGCTTGCATTCTGGCGGGAGCCAGGGGCAGCTACGTCACCGAACACGCCTACCGCGCCGGGGGACACAAGCCCGACTTTGATGAGTTGCCTTGGGAAGGGGATTATCGAGCCACAAAGGAAAAATGTCGGGAGCTTAGCGCTACGACGCTCCGCTTAGGCTCGAGTTTTCCTCCATCTTGTATAAAGGCAAATGGGAGTTGACGATCAGCCACTGGGTCACGATCGACCCGAGTAACTTCGGCTTTGAAACCTGTCTCTCCGCGGCGACGCCGTCCAGAGCCTCCTCGACAAAGGAATCTATCTGCGAGCCGCTGTCCTCATTCCCGAGAATCATTGCGGCACGACGAAGAAGAACCTTCAGCTCACCCGGCGGCATCTCTGCAGTTCGATCAGATGCCTGCAAGAGCTCTTGGGCGATTTGCAATCTTCTCATTGCGGCACGATAAACCTACCAGATCAAATGAGCCATCAGCCTCGCTGTAGTTTCCACAAATGTGTGGCGGCGTTCGCTCCATCACCGAGGCTTGACGATCGCGCGGGTCCACTCGGCTATCTAGTCGACAAAATCTGCCCACCTCTCGTCTTTGCCTGAACCCAACTGACTTGCCGCTTCCATGTAGGTTTCGCGGTAGAGGGCATACTTCGATTCGCGCTCTGCCTCAGGGAGTGAGACGATCTCCATTGCTCGACGCTGGATTGACTCCTGGACTTCCTCTATCGCCATGTTGCGCAGTGCAGTGTAACCGCTTCGTCCCCGCGAGAGCGTTTCTTTAATGGTTAGTCCTGCCAGGCGCGGCGGCCAGTTCGGACGCGTGCACAAGGATTTCACGGGACCTCTTTGTCAGCCGGCGGTTCTGCTCGATGAGTTCCTGAGTTTGTTTGATGCGTATGAGGCTTTGCCGCTCCCTCTCATCGAGCTGCTCAACTAGCTTTTTGGTGTCGTTGACCTGTTGCATGACGATGCCGCCTTCCAACGCGTCTGCCCGCGATTCAAACCCGCGAGGATGGAAACCGTTCCGTAGGCATTGCGTATGTGCGTCTAGCTGGCATAATTCGGCGTAACAAATCGCCTTCTACCAAAGCCAGGCAGGCAGACCTTTGAACCTTTTGCGTGTTCGCCTTAGGAGCCACCCGAAAATGGTGGCTAGCATGCGGGATTTTTCCTCAGCCTCACGGCGGCGGGCCCGCTTTTACGAAAGAACCAGCGGAACCTAAAGCCCGAAGGAGGGTGTCCCAAGGTCGTTCGCGTCATGGCCAAGGGGTGGCATGGGATTGCCGACGTCCGTCTGGGGCAAAGTGACGGTTCCGGTCGCGGTGCAGTCTGGTTTTCCCGTTGCTGCCGCTTTGATCGACAGACCTGCACATGCCTTGGCAGTGACCGTTGCCTTCTGGTGCGCCACAGCGCAAGTTGACGCGGCAAGAGTGAAGGCCGCGCAAACGATAGCCGACTTCCCCTTTTTAGCAAAAGCTAATACGTAATGTTAACCGACGGTCAAGGCGACCTGAGCCCAAGCGAAGGCGGCTCGGCGCTGTGGCTTCCCGTTCCAGCTTCGCGAGCCATCCCAAGCAGCGTCCAAGCTTGACAAGCCTGACAGCCTCGACGCTATTGGAGCGCATTGAGGGAATGGCGCCGCCGGAAGCGCGAAACGGGCGAGGCAGGTGCAACGCATGCAAATGACTTTTCCCGAGAATGTGCCGCCATTCATTGCCGTCGGTGCCTCGGGCCCCGAAGGCTTGGATGACT
Source organism: Mesorhizobium sp. B1-1-8 (assembly GCF_006442795.2). Classification (NCBI taxonomy): domain Bacteria; kingdom Pseudomonadati; phylum Pseudomonadota; class Alphaproteobacteria; order Hyphomicrobiales; family Phyllobacteriaceae; genus Mesorhizobium; species Mesorhizobium sp. B1-1-8. The sequence goes on along the minus strand of NZ_CP083957.1, from coordinate 419,810 downwards.
TGAAGGATCTGCTCGAGGCGCTGCCCGTGGGGCTGCCGGCCATTGTGCTGGCAGTCCTTCACCGTCCCAGCGGCCATGTCAGCCATCTTCGGGAGGTGCTCGCATCACGATCGGCGTTGCCGGTCGTCATCGCGCAGGAAGGCGACGCCTTCCGCCTGGGAACCTGCTACATCGGAGAGCCAGCCGCCCACCTCTCCTTGGCTGAACGGAGCCGGGTTCATTTGATCGAGGGCGCCAACGACAAGTTTCGCAACCAGACTGTGGACCTGCTGTTCACGTCGGTCGCTGCCTATGCCAAGACCAATGGTATCGGGGTAGTGCTCAGGGGTTCACTTAGTGACGGTTCGCGTGGGCTTGCTGACATCCATTTTGCGGGCGGCGCCACAATGGTTGTAGGTCGGGCCGGCAGAGCAACGAAAGGGATGCCGGAGAATGCAACCAATTATGACGGGCCGATAGATTTCGTCGGACCCATCGAGAAAATCGCTGCCGAAATTTCCCGTCGAATCGACAACCTGGTGCTACGCGAGGCCTAACGATTTGGACGAGGTCGGCCGTCATGGCGATTCATCCACTATTCCGTTGGGACCTGATGGGCGTCTTTGTCGATGCTTTCCTCAGCACTTTTGATAAGATGGAATGCTTTGTCTCGGGCAAGCCGCATCTCCGGGCCTAATAGTCCGCTTCGCTCGTTGCCTCGCGATCATCGACACGCTGAACGGTATCGTTGTTTTCTTTCCCATGCCGCGAAACACGGTATGGTTTGAAGCCGAAGGCCTACGAGCTGCTTGGCGTCGAGCGGGAAGCAGGCAAACCGGCGATCGCCCGATGGCACGCCGTAGCACTGGGCGCTATGTCGGCCCCGCCTTCAGCGCCTGAAGAGCAGGGGGTAGCCCTCACTTTTCGTCCTTGTAGGACTTCGCGGCTTCATCGATTTTCCTCCAGTCGTTGCCATGACGACGTACGAGCTCCCTTGCCTGACTGGGAGTTATTTTGTGGGTATCAACGACGTGCGAGACCTCGGCGTCCTCGCCCTTAAGCGGCCGGCTACGAGGCTTTTTCGGAGCCCTAGCACGTCGATCTTCACCGGATTCTGGCATTGAAACTCCTCCGCAGGCCATGACTGCCGGTTAACCGGCTACAGGGCATAAGGTTTCATCAGCATTTTCTGGAACGCGCGCTGACAGGCAGCGTTGAGGCGACATGACCGACATTGATGATGCACGCGATGATGATGTCTTGGATTTGCTTGCGGGCCGCCTCGTTAAGGAGGCAGGCATAACGAAGGATCAGGCCCGTGAGTTGATCAAGCTGATTGGAACCGACTGGAGTTCGTTGCTTCGTGAAGCCCATTTCATCAAAGAAAGCGGTACCGACAAATGAGCAAACGAGGCGCTGAGTTCTTCGGCCAATGGGTCAAGGACCACGTGATGTGCGGAAGTGTCGGCGCGGACATCATTTCGGAGTTGACGGCCAAGCTGTTTGCAGATGCGAACGCAGCAGGCATTTCTGCAGACGAGATAGAGGAGGAGATCGGAAGCGCGAATCAGGCGATCCTCGCGGCGATCGTCGGCTCCGAAGGTGAACCCAGGTAGACGGCGCGCAGGCAAGATCAAGATCGCCGACGCCGTCCCATCCGAGTTTCCTCAGGGTTCATCTGACGTGACAAAGGAAAGTGCGATCAGGTCGTCAACGTCGATGCCGCCGCGGCCGTTATCCATAACGTTGGCCACCCTTTGAAATGCCTCCATGTCATTCATGCTCAAGTTGGCCGCCTGCAATCTTTCTTGCAGACCCGTCACCTTGCTTTCCAAGATTTTGGAAATTTCGAACATAGTCGCCTCCCTTGATATCCGATGCGGCATGCCAGACGCCGAGCATTAAGGCCGCAAACACGACCGGCCCGATGAACAAGCCGATAGCCATGGTCACGAACACGGCAATGCCCAACCCCTCTGCCTGCCTGGCAACTTTCGTGAAATCGCCGTCTGCTGTCGGAAGGAGCTCGAGGAGGGAGAGGTCGCTTCGAGCTGGAGCGCCGTTGTCGTTTGCCGGAACTGCTGCGGCGATCTGCAGGTCGGATACCCTTCGGGAACGAGGCCGTGCTTTAGGGCAGGGATCGCAGGCGCTCACACGCATATCGTCAAGCACCTGACTGAACCGACCTGCAGTGTCTTTGGAAAAGGGCCAGCTTAGCCGAATAGCCAAGCCGCAGTTTGGTCTGGCAGGCATCGCACCTGAAGGTGCTCACAGCCTTGAACCATGAACCGTTTTTCACAATCGGCCGATGGCAGCTGGGGCACTTGTATCGAATGCTCACGTCGCGCAACTTGTCCGAGATCGACACTGTTCACCTCTGCCTGGCCGTGTTTGCGATCGATGCCCGCCAGATCGCAGGAACTGGCGGGCATCTATCGACTGGCGATGAAGGGACTCACGTTCGCCAGTTCGGGACCTAATGGAGCAGCGGCCGATTTGTTTCGCGGCTGGGACCAATGCTCTGGAGGGTAAGACTACCGTCCCAAAGGGCTCACTGACTTTTTCTCATGATTGGCGATCGGGGCGCAGTAGCCTCGGTGAAGGGCTTGCCTGGGATTTGATTCGGGCCACAGCCAGTCTGGGACCGTTCGCGTCGAAGACCACGCCCGCCGCCTCAAGAGCACGGCGGATAGCGGCTCTTTTCTGAATCCGGGGAGTTCTGGTCCCGTTCTCGAATTCGCGAATGGTGCCTTCGCCGAGGCTGGCTTTGGCCCCAAGGCGAACTTGCGACCACTTCAGCAGCGCTCGTGCGGCTCGCGACTGATCTGGCGTCAGGTCTAACGGTGCTTTCGACGATTTATCAGCCATCCAAGTCCAGCGGCTCTTGGCCCGGCTGCTCGTGCCAGATGACTTGCCGCAGACCGCTTTTATCGACCTGCTGGCCGCAGATCCCGAATTGATAGAAACGGTCGCGTTCGTCGGCTGCGTCTTGCGGTTTTCCTGGTTTGCCCAACTGCCGCAGGTCTGAAAGCTTCATCATCGGCCGGCCAGCGCTTTGGCTTCCCGTTCCAGGGTGTCACGGTCATTGCCGTGCTTGGCTATGAGTTCTCTCACCTCGGGGATGGTGAGCTGGAATTTTCTAGCGAAGTGAGCGACCTCATATTCCTCATCGCCTGAGACGAGACCACGGTCTCGGAAATCGCGCTTGCTCTTGTCGTCTGCCATGACTTTTCCTCCTGATGAGGAAACCTCCGCTGCGCGCGAATGTTCCGCATTGCTTTTTCAGCAAACGCTAACGGACCTGACGTGCGTGCGTATGAAATTCATCCCTCTGAGGGTGCCAGAGTTGGTCGACCGAGCGCCAGAAGGCGACGAGCGGAGCCCACGAGGTGAAGTTCAAGGGCTTCCGCACCCAAGCGCTCAAGGATCAAGACGGCATCCGCGTCTGCACCCGCCGGGGGCCACGACTGGACCGCCAAGTATCGGCCGCTTCTCGACGAGGCCGCGGCGCTCGAGGCCGAGAGCTTCATGGTCGAAGGCGAAACCATCGTCACCAATAAAGCGGGCTGGCCAACTTCGGTGCCCTGTGATCGGCCATTACCGAAGGGTCTGAAAAAAGAAAAGGCGGAGTGGCTCAAGCCGGGCGTTTGGCGGGCTAGTTAAGACCCTCAAAGGTGAGGAGATGCTTCGACACGCCGCACTGAGGGATTCTGGGAGGACGATTAAAGCAGCGGAACTTGCGGCCGTTCGGCGGTTGATGCTTGTCGTAGCAGGAGATCAGCACATGGCTGCGCCAAGGGCGGTCTGGAAGGGATTTCTGAAGGTTGGTTCGGTCTCGTGCGGCGTGAAGCTGGTCGGCGCAACCAGCGAGGCAGGAAAGGTCCACTTCAAGATCCTGAACCGCAAGGACGGCCTGCCGGTCAAAAGCGCCTATGTCGACGAAGGGACCGGTGACATCGTCGAGACCGAGGATCAGACCAAAGGCTTTGAGCTCGACAAGGGCGATTTCGTCGAGATCGAACCTGACGAGATCAAGAAGCTCAAGCTCACCTCGCAGCACACGCTGGAAGTCGGCGAATTCGTCGATATCGCCGACATCGACACGCGGTATTTGGAAAAACCCTACTACGTCATTCCGGCCGACGGTGCCGCGGTCGAAGCATTCAGTGTGCTGCGCGAGGCGATGAAGAAAAAGCGCGTCGCGGCGCGCTCCTGCGTGGTGCTTTACCAGCGCGGCCGGGAAGTCGTCATTCAGCCTTTCGGCAAAGGCATGCTGCTCACCGAACTGCGGACTCACAACGAAATGGTTTCGGAAAAAAGCGTCTTCGACGATCTGAAGTCGCCGAAATACGACAAGGACCTGCTCGAGATCGCCGAGCTTCTGATCGAAAAGAAGGTGACGAAGTTCGATCCGTCGAAATTCGAGGACACCTATGAGGACGCGCTGATTGCCATGATCGACGCCAAGCGCAAGGGCAAGAAGCCGCCGAAGCCGGCGCCCAGGCCGAAAGAAAACGTCATCGACCTCGCCTCTGTATTGAAGAAGAGCTTGGCAAAGGAAGGTATCGAGCGGACCCCCAAGGCCAAATCAGCCACAAAAGAATCCGCATAGACCTACGCGACAGAACCAGTGCGACGGTCGTCGCGGCCTGGCAAAACCAAATGCGCGCCTTTGCTGCAGCCTGGATGCTCACAGACGCGGTTTTCGACCGCCCTCCGCGGCGCCCGCGGGGCGACCTTGACGATTTCGTCACTCATAGCAACTTGATCGGCTCGATCAGCACGGCGTGGTCGGTGGGCTGCTTGTCCTTGATGCAAGCATTGATCTCCCGGCCCACACGATAGAACTGCAGCTGCCCATCGATGTCGCGGCTGAGAATGTCCCTGAGGTCGCCGACAGGCGTCTTGGGGTCGAGCCAGGCGTCATAATAGGCCCGATCGAGGATCAGAGGCTGACGATCTTGGATCTGGTTGACTGGCGCCGCGGACGGCTCGGTGATGATCGTGCAGCTGGTGATATCAAGATTCGAGTTGTAGACCATAGACCAGCGAACGAGAACGGCGCATGGCCGGGCTGAAAGATGTGCCAAGGGTCTCTGCCCTTATCGGCGGGAGAGATTGTCCACTCGCGCGCATTAAAGGTGGCAGCCTTGGGCATTTCCTTCGCCCAGAATGGAATGAGCCACCATCGACCGTTGCGGAGCTGGTGATTGCCGTCGTCGCCGGCGGTCATGAAAGGCGCTTCTTCGCTCGGTGCGATGTTGTAGCGCGGCGCATCGTTTCGGCCGATCTCCGCCGGCGCGGTCAGCCGATACAGGCGGTGTATCTCAGACCACGACAGGTATCTGGTGTAGCGAACGCACATGACCCACCTTAGCTGGACCTCCGGCACGCTGAGCGGCCCAAGGTCCAGAATTCGCTCATAGCCGCCCCTGCGCCGCCAGACGCAGCGTGCGCGCCCATTCTCCCTATCGCGCTTCGGATCGAACACGACGCCGAAGGTGTCAAGGAACGCCTTTGCCGCCGCAGCGTCCGCAAGCAGTGCAGACGCCATTGTTGCTGCCTGCCGTCTTCCCAGATTTCGGTTACCGCCCCGGTCCGGCACGACAGGCCACGCTCTTCGAGGAAACGCCTGATCAGCGTGAAATTGCGATCGGTGCAGATGTCGTCGGGCAGGGGCGACCTGGTGTGGCCAGTCACGGTCGATGATCGATGGCGCCGTGATGCTTCGGCTGCGCGCTACTATCAATGTTGCTTTTGCCGAGCGCGCGCCCTCCAGGCTTCCTGTATATGGATGTCGGTTTGGTCGCGCATCGCGTCGGAAAGTGAAATCGCCAACTCCAGATCGTCCGGGTAGATAGCCACGATCGAGGCCGCAACCAGTTCGGTAATAGCCTGCTTTTGACTCACGTCGGACAGGCCGCGCAGCGGCTTCGCCATACTCACCACAGCGCGGTGGATGGCGAGGCATGTCGCGCTTAACCGTGGCATATATCTCGGGCTGCTCGGCTTCGGTGGCTCGCATCGGTTTCATGAGAATGTCTCCGTTTTGCCGAGGCAATTATCCGGTTGACAAACCCAAGGTGAAATAGGAATAGATTCAGGACAGGCCGGCACAGCCAAAACTTTCGACTGGATGGAACCTTTCCTGGCTAACGGGAGTTCAACCCGATTCGGGGACGAAATCCCATGGCACAAAAAGCTCAGGGTGGCGGCGGGGAAGCCATTCGCTCGATGATCCGAGACGAGCGAAACCGCCGCGCATTACACAGCTTTTAGGGCTGGAAGTCGATCCGGTGTTGCCGCTTAACTTCGTCTCGCTACTCAAGGCCCTTGAGGAAGCGGAGGAAGGCGAAGGAGAGGCCGACTCGATCCATTAATGCGCAATGCTCGAATAGATCATACGGAAGTAGGCCCCAGCGCTTGGGTCTGCACCGGGGCCTTTGGGCATGTGCGCTATAACAGCATGTCCGCTTATGAGGCTGCGCTAATATCGTGAATGAATGGTGAATCGAGTCTAGGAACGGTCTCGATGGGCCAGCAAACAAAAACCCCGGACATTGATCCGGGGTTTTGCGTTCGTTGTTAAAAGGCTTCGGTTAACCGCAGCGCGCGATTGTGACATCGTTGCGCGTGTATTCGCTACGTTCCTTCTGCCCCTTCGCGGGACGTGCAAGCGCGCTGCGAACCGTGGCGTCCTTCATCCACTTCTGCATTCGCTTCTCATGACGCTCGGCAGCGTTCTTCATGAGTTCGATCTGTTCATCGCGCTTCAAAGGTGCGTTCATTTCAATCTCCCCGTCAGCAGGAGCACTCGTTTCAACGTACGCTCGGTCTCTACGTTCCGCGTGTCATCATCCAAATTCGCTGACCATTCCAAGGGTCGGCCTCGCCAACTACATAGCCATTTTGCGCAAACAGTAAGGCGATTTGGTGGAATTTGCGTAAAGCTCGCGCCGGCAAATTGGATGTGTATGTGACCATGCTTACAACGTCGGGGGCAACCACGTCAATTAAACGCTGTACGAGCGTCATGACGATTGCGTTGGTCAATGCGCGTTCGCCAACGTCTGACAGAAACGATTTCGTCTCGTTCCCGTCCCAATAGTTATGCGAATGGTCGCCATCTACGTAGGTTTCAACAATGCTGAAAACAAGCTCGAAATCATGCAAACCGCCATGGCCTGGTATCGGCGACAGCGCCACGACCACCGAATAGGTGTGGTCTGTTCCGTCGTCGTAACCAATCGCGACACGCGCGATGTGTTCGCCGTTACCACTAAGCTCAATTATTTCGAGAGGCTCGTCGGGACTGTGAACGAAAACAAAAGCCAAACAGGTATGCTCCTACACATCGCAACCGCCCTCTAGCGCTTTTCCTCGCGCTTTCGCCGCACCAGTTCCTTTATCTGCTCATTGGTCAGTTTTGGCGCATGGGCGACCTTGTCGAGCGTCTTTTCAAAAGCTTCGTCGGACTGGTCAGTCTTCAGCTCGCGCGCGGCCTCGCGGAACTTGTCGATCTGTCGCGGGGGATCATTCGAAGGCGCCTTTTTCTTTTCCAACGTCAGGTTCCTCATCTGTGGCTCGGTCGATCAAATCCCGAACGTTACCTTCTGGCGTAGCCATATCGGCCATAACGTAGCCTTGGCCGGCGATATTGGTAAAGCGTTCCTTCTCTCTCCAAAGGATAGTTCCGATGTAGCGGGGCTTGTCTTCGCTATGCAGCTCGATCCCTGCGCTTTCGAGCCGCGCAACGATTTCTGCACGGGTAAGGGGATGCCCGGCGCCTCGAATCACCCTCTCCGCTAAGTCCGCAATCTCCGGAGGGCGCAGCCTTCTGGACTGTCGGGGCGACAAGGTTTCTTTGTTTCCGGTCCCCGACGATTCCTTCACCAAGGGTTCAATTTGTTCCCCTTCTGGTCCGCCAAATTGCCTATACATGTCCAAAAATGAGTCGATTCGAGCCAATTCGAACTCTAATTCTTGCTTTCTTTTCAGGGCATTAGCATACGCGCGATCCATCCTGACCTCCTGCATGGGCGAAGATGATGAGAATATAGCGCTGCCCCTCACGCATAGGTCATTGGCGTACGAGCGGGCAGGAAAACGAAAAGGCCGCAAACCCGGTGAGACGGGAATGCGGCCCAGATGACCAGCAACCGATTAGAGGCGACAGAAACCTCGCGATCACTAGTGGTGACACTCTAGAATCGCACTTCCGCCGCCTCTTTTCAAGGCCTCTCGCTCCGAAAGAGGTACGTCATGGTTTGGGTTAACCCCTACCTGCGTTTCCGCTTTGGCCGCACGGAATCCGTATGCGGCGTAGCCGCCTAGCCGTTCCGATCAACCTGATTTGCCGGGGACCTAGATCCCCGGCTTTTTTTTGCGGTGGCTCGCACCTCGCCAGATCGGCAATTCGAGTTGCACCGGCTTTCGGAAATGGTCCTGCTTGTCCTTAAGCAGGTCTATGATAGGTGAGGCGCTTGCACCCTTTAGCGCGATGAAAGCGCGGGTGCCATCATCGACGCCAAGGGCGATCCGGTTCGAATAGCGGAAATCGAACTCGGCAAGGTAGCGGTGCAAGTGAGCCTCGCCGCAATGCTGGTAAACGCCCTTCATGCCGCGCTTGAAGATCGAATAGAAGCCTTCGACGGTATTGGTGTGGATGGTATTCGCGCCTTCATAGCGAACGTATTCGTCCTTGGAATGCGTGACGAAATCATGGGAGGCGAAATCCTGGCCGGCGCGGCGATAGATACCTGACTCGTCGGTCATCAAGGCGCTTTCGCGAGCGATGTTGGCGCGCACGATCGGCATGACATTGCCCATGCGGGCGGTATCGACATGGAAGGAACTGCGCGACCACCACGCTCGACGAGCGTAACGACGGTGTTCTTGTGAGCGCCACCGCCCGTCTTAACCGGAGTGCCCTTCAAGCGGCCGATGTAGGTTTCGTCAACTTCGACGGTCTTGCCATTGCCGCCCATCGGGGAAAGTTCGCCAGACGCCATTGCAAGACGAATGCGGTGACACAGGAACCAAGCGGCCTCATAGGTGCATTCGAGTATGCGGTGCATCTGATGAGCGCTGATGCCCTTCTTCGATGCGCACATAAGGTGGATGGCCTGTAGCCACTTGGTAAGCGGCAGATGGCTTTCCTCGAAGATCGTGCCCATGCGGACGGTGAACTGCGAACGGCAGGCGCTGCACTTGTACAGGCCATGCCGCTCGGCACCGTTCGGGTTCTTTTTGGAAGGCTTGGTGCGAACGCCCTTCAAGGCGTAGTGGCGATCAACGCTACCGCACTTGGGGCAAACCGGACCGTTCGGCCACAGTATGGATTCGACATGCTCGAAAGCCTTGGCTTCGTTATGGAATTCGGGGCGGGACAGAATGGACATGGAAATCTCCTATGTCCTTACCCTACGTAATCACTTTGGGTTTGTCAACCGGATAATCGCCTTTTGCCGATAGCGAACAAAATGGGAACAAAAAGAGTCAAGGCCTCTTGACCAGGCAGGAATATGTTCCTCATTTTGAGGCATGCCTGAGCAACCTGAAAAGTGGCCGCGCGGTGCGGCCTGGACCCTGACGCATGCCCATGACGCCGGGCAGGTGGCCGGCATTCGTTGCGCCCGCTGCAACCTCAAACGCTTTTACAAACCGCTCGAGCTGCGCGAGGTGATCGGCAATGTCACGATTGACGAGGTTCGGGCCAAGGTCCGCTGTCAGAAATGCGGCAGCCGCGAATGGATGGATGCCGAACTATTCCACCCCTCTGGAGAGCAGGCCCATTCAATCAAGTATCGGCGGCTGGTGCAGATCCGATGGGAGAAGCGCGTCATCTGGCAGGATGAATGACAGCCGACGCCCTGAAGGGGCGGGGGTTTTTTTGGGTAGCCTAAGAGGCGCCGGCCTAGGCGGATTCAAGGTCCGCCGCCGACCCTGCGCGCCGAGTCAATTGGGGGTCGGACGCTCCAAGCTTGCAGTTTGATGCAGCGGAAGGCGTCCAGCAAAAAGCCGCTGACAAACCGGCGAAGCGGCCAACGAATTGGACGGGTCGGCTATTGCGCCAATTCGTTTTGGTGGGCTCTTTGTCGACGCGGTCGTCAGCACTCTTGATCCGCTATGTTCGCCTGCACCGTGAGCATCGCCAACCTACCTGCTAATCGTTTAGAGGCGGCCCAGCAGGCGCGGGTGTGGCTGGATGGCCGCTGGGCCTGACCGGCGTGTTGGGGGGGCGCCGGCTGAAACGGCAGCTTAGTCCTTTTTCCTATAGTTGCTAATTCACAAAAGGGGTGATCCGTAAGCATTACGCCCGAATGATATGGCTCTCTGACAGACGAGCGCCAATGAACGGTTCCTTGCCTGAAGTCCGCGAAAAAAGCCCCAGTTGCTGCCGCTCGCGGAGTGGGAGCGACGCGTCCCAGACTGAGATAGCCTGGCTCAGCTCCATTCCGTGGCCAATGCGAAACCAGTCACGCTGGGATCACTATCACTGCCTGAAGTCAGGCATAGACCCGCCTGACAGGGGACTTATCCAGGTCCGAGATCGGCAACGGGAAAGGCTCGACCTGTGTTCCGGTCTTGTCCAGATACAGCATCAGTGCAGTCACCAAGTGGTAGAAGATGCTTGCAGGGACTTCGGTCGCTAATGACCGTCCACGCTCATCGATCCTGTCTATCCATAAGCCAAGCGGTGCCGGATCGATATGCCATCTGAAGAGGCGGGCGACGCGGGCCTCGATCTCGGGTTTCAGGTCCGGCCCGCCAATACCGTCCAGGGCGACGGCTGCCTTGACTGCCTCGCATTGCGGCCAGCTTCGGGAGACCCGGTCGAGGGGGATTCCGTTTCGGGACACGGCTGCATAGGCTAGGCCTGTGGCCCGGTTCAGCCCGCTGGCGACGGCCGACGAGTAGAGCTTCCGCGCATAGGCTACCAAATCCTTCTGTCCGCTCGCTCGGGAGAAGTCGACGAGCAACGAGGCCCATTCGAAATGGTGCCCCGGTTCGGTCCACTGTCCTTCGCCTCCCGGCAAGGGCTGCCAATCGCCGTCAAAGCGCTCCCCAAGTGTCCAACTCTCCTGGTCGAAGAAATGACACCGGAAGAGATCGATGACCCGTGCCGCCCGACGCAGATAAGCGCGGTCGCCGGTAATGTCATGCCAGGCAAGAAACGATTCCAGCATATGCATGTGCGGGTTCGATAACCGCGCGCCGTTCCAGGAGGGAGTTTCGAGGAAGCCGTTCAGGCTGTTGTCCTCCAGATGGGTGTCGATGAAATGAAATGTCTCCTCAGCAAGCCGCAGGGCATCCTGATGGCCGCATCGATGAGCATGAGCAAGAGCCAAAAGCACGCAGGAATGGTCATAGGCATCTTCCGCCGGGTCAGCCACATCGCCGTTGGTCTGAAGGGTCCGCACCCAGCCGCCGCGGTCGGTGCGACCGTATTTGACCATGAAGTTGAGGCCATGGTTGATGAGTTGGTCGGCCGGCCCGGTCCAGCCGCGTTCCTTGGCCACCGCGAAAGCGTAGATCTGGCGTGCCATGGTTCGCATGCGCTTGGTTTTGCCCAACGGCCTTGCATCGAAACCGAGAACCTCGTGGAAGCCACCATGGACATCGTCAACACCCGAGGTCGACCAAAGTGGCAGTGTCTCATCGTAGAGCCAGTGCTCGACGCGCTTGCGCCATGATCCGCTGATGATGACGCGGTCTTCCGACGGCGTGAACTTCGTCTCGAGACGTCCGCTCTTCTCCAACTGCTCAACAACCTTCTTGACGTTCTGGCTGTGACTGACGGGGGCGACGAACACCGCGTCTGGTGTTGCCACCACCGCCACATGCTTCATCCCAATGACGGTCAGCAGTTTACCCTGGCTTCGAAGATAGGAATTGTCGCAATCCATGGCGACGACGTCGCCCATAACGACATTGCCGTCGTGGTCGGTCGGGCTTGCTTCGAGCAGTGATTGCCACGATCCAAGATCGTTCCAGCGGAAAGAAGCTGTGACCATCGCGATATCGCGCGCATGCTCCATCACCGCGTAGTCGATCGATATCGAGCGGGCGGCCGAGTAGAAGCCCTGGGGCAGGTAGATGCCGGAGACATCGGGCCTTGCGGTCCTATAGGCTCGCTCAACGGTTTCCCAGATGTCCGGCTGGAATTCGAGGAATGCCTTCCGCATGGCGTCGGCACGAAACAGGAAGATACCTGCATTCCAGTAGAACCTGCCCGAAGATACATATGCCTGGGCCGTTTCGGCGTCGGGCTTTTCAACAAAACGCGACACTTCGGCAAGTCTCTCAACGTTTGCAGCAACCTCGATGTATCCGTATCCGGTCTCAGGATGGGTCGGCTTGATGCCGAATACGACGATTTTTCCTGAATCGGCAGCTGGCCTGCCCGCATTTACGGTCTCCCAGAACTGCATTTCAGTTGCTATCTCGTGGTCGGAAGGAACCACGAGCATAAGCGCGCCGTCGCCATGTTCGGCGATCGACTCAAGGGTCGCCACCGCCACCGCTGCGGCGGTATTGCGGCCGACTGGTTCGAAAATCGGTCTGCCGCCATTCAGGCCGAGTGGGCTTATGTCCGAGATGATGCGGTCGGCATGCCGCTCGGACGCTACCAGGTAGATGGGGTTTTCGCCGTTCGGCCGCGCCTTGAGTCGCCGAACGGTCTTTGCGAGCATCGAGCCGTCACCCGAGAGGTCATGGAACTGTTTGGGATTATCTTCTCGCGATAGCGGCCACAGTCGTGAGCCGACCCCGCCGCTCATGACGAAGCTTACTATCCGGTCCGGCATGGTCCAATCCTCTCAGAATGTTTGGTTGTAGGCTCCGACCTCCGGATTGCGGCGCAGAATGGCATCAAGGGCCTCAAACATTTCCCGACGTCGCCCCGGCGAGACGGGGCTTTCCACCACCACGACAATTTCCGGCTTGTTCGAGGAGGCCCTGACCAGCCCCCAGGTGCCGTCCTGGGCAACGACCCGCACACCATTTACGGTCACCAGATCCACCAGCGGCTGGCCAGCAAACTCGATCCCGTTCCTCATTATTTTCGTGAATTCCCCGACAACGTTCGCGACGACGCCGTACTTCTCCTCGTCGGGGCATTGGGACGACATCGTCGGGGTGCCAAAGGTCAGCGGCAGGTCGCGGTAGAGATCCGCGAGCGTCTTGCCCGGGTTGCGGTCGAGCATCTCGCAGACGGCGAGGGCCGTGACGAGCGCGTCATCATAGCCGCGCCCGATCGGTGGGTTGAAGAAGAAGTGCCCCGACTTCTCGAAGCCAGCGATGGCGTTGAGTTCGGCTACACGTCTCTTGATGTAGGAGTGCCCGGTCTTCCAGTAATCCGTCGTTGCACCGTTTAGCGCGAGAACGGGATCCGTCATGAACAGTCCCGTCGACTTCACGTCGACGACGAAGACGGACTTCGGATGCAGCGCCGAGATGTCGCGCGCCAGCATGACGCCGACCTTGTCTGCGAAAATCTCGCTACCCTCGTTGTCGACCACGCCGCAGCGGTCGCCGTCGCCGTCAAAGCCGAGCCCGACATCGGCACCTGTCCCCAGCACCTTGTCCCGGATCGCGTGCAGCATGTGCATGTCCTCGGGATTGGGGTTGTAGCGGGGGAATGAGTGGTCGAGTTCCATGTCCAGCGGGACGACTTCGCAGCCGATGCTTTCAAGCACCTGCGGCGCAAAAGCGCCGGCGGTGCCGTTGCCGCAGGCAACCACCACCTTCAGCTTCCTGCCGATGTTTTTTCCGACAGTCAGGTCTTCGATGTATCGCTCGCGAAATCCCCTTATGAATTCATAGCTCCCCCCACCGACGAGATCGAAATCGCCGTCCAGCACGACCGCTTTCAAAGCTGCTATCTGCTGGGGGCCGAATGTCAGGGGCCTTTGCGCCCCCATTTTCACCCCAGTCCAACCGTTCTCGTTATGGGAGGCCGTTACCATGGCCACGGATGGAGCATCGAGCGCGAACTGGGCGAAGTATGCCGTCGGAGAGAGTGCCAATCCGATGTCCTTGACGCGCGCGCCGGCTGCCATCAGACCGCAGACGAGTGCCATCTTGATTGCCATTGAATAGCTGCGGAAGTCGTGGCCGGTGACGATCTCCGGGCCGACACCCAATCTGCGGATCAGCGTGCCGAGGCCCATGCCAACAGCTTGCACGCCCATCAGGTTGAGTTCGGGTTCTTTTTCGGAGTCTGGATGCCCGAACCACCAACGCGCGTCGTATTCACGGAAGCCAGTGGCTTTGACAAGAGCGCTGTTCTCGTATGCGAAAGTGTTAGGCTTGGCCTGGCCGACTATGTTCGGGATCACAGTTTTCGCTCTTCGCAATAGCGGGGATCAGTCTTAGCACTCCGCTTGGAGCGGGCCCATTCATGGAATTGGGGTAGTCCCAACGCCCTTGTTTGTATCCCTTCATCCAATAGGAGCATGCTCGCCGACGGCCGAAAGGACGTCTCGTCCAACCGTCGAGGAATATGGTATTCTTTAGGTGAGCTGAGTTTGGTTGCCGACCTGCGCACGACACAAACCTCGCAGATAGCGGCTCTTGCTTCCGAGTGTCGCGAAATCGATTACATGCGCGAGCGACGAAACTCCGTCTCGACGCTCAGGCCGCTGATTGCTCATTGGCAAATGAGGGCCTCGAGGCATTAGATGGATGCGCTACGGCTGGCGGTCGCTCGAAGAAATGGCCGTAAAGGGTTTATAGGGAAGCTCTCAACCGACAGCAGTCTGCATGGCTGCTCCAAAGAAATGTTGGATTAGACCAATAGATAAGTTACGGGGCATTGAACTCGCCCGGCGATCTGTTAAAATTTTTCGACCGCCCGTCGAAGAGAGGAACTTACAGAAGCGCCATTCGAATTTGCTGGATTTTTTTGATCAGTTGAAGTCGAGGGATTCAACATATGAGCAACGCAGAGATTGCTCTTGGCTTTTCGCTCAGCGAGGCCCGGATCGGAACGGTTGATGGCGGAGAATCTGGGCTTTTAGTGTGGAAATTCGGCCAGTTGGTCGCAGTTCTTACGCAGCTCGATGAGGAAGTCTACTCCACGAAAGGAAAGTGGTTTCTTGAGACAGGTTTCGGGCTGCTGACCGGGCAGCACAGAAGTTTCAACACGATCGAGGAAGCGGTGCGCTGGGTGGCCGAGCGCACATTCTCGGACCATGATTGCGCCGTAGATCGATCGGCCATATTTGCGGCCGGAAGGTAGTTGGGGCGGACCCCACTATACACAGAAGCCAAAAGCGAGGTTGCTGATTGGCTCTGTGCTTTTCGTAATGGCTTGCGCCGGATAGTTACCGCGCGAAGGCGGCTCGTGGAAGCGACCCTACACGGCGGCCATTTTCTTATTGTTTTCGCTCTTCAGCCAGATTTTCCATCTGCGAGAAGATCATTGACCTTGTATGCGACCTCGGTGCGATTAGTCGCCTTCAACTTTCTCATGATGTTTCGGATGTGTACCTTTACCGTGCTTTCGCGAAGGTTGAGCTCATAAGCTATGATCTTGTTTGCTTTGCCACGCCGAAGCGCCTCGGCCACCTCGGCCTGCCTGAGGGTGAACATGTCCTTCAAAGTCAAAGGTAGCGCGTCGCGGCTGCCTGGATTTAGCAGATGCCGAATTGACATGACGCTGCTCGCCGGGACGAAGGTGCCTCCCGCCGCTGCGAGGTTGACAGCCTCGATACAGACATCGACCCCAACCGAGGTGGGAATATAACCGCGCGCGCCGCATTCAAGAGCCGCCAATATCTGCGCAAGATCTTCGGTGTCGGCCAAGACTACCACAGGGACCGACATGAATTCGGACGAAATACGCTTGATCTCGTCTGCAACACCATTATCGGTGACCTTCTGTCCGCCAAGATTGAGCAGGACGGCCATGAGGGGAAAGCCAGGCCGCGTGTTGAAGCGCCATTCTTCGATCGAATGCATGGCGACAATCGTCATGCCGATTTCATGGTCCAGGAGGGCTGATGCCAGGCACTCGCGGTCTAGCGCCCTTTCGTCCAAGATAAGGAGGCATCCCCTTGCTTCTTTTTCGTTAAGCGCTCTCATCTCCCAAGATGTAGCGACTGACCGATCAGCAGAAGTGTTACTACGCAGTCCTTTCGTAGAGTTCATGACGCACCCCAACTTTGCCTCGCGGTCCGCCTTCGCGGCGGCCAAATACGGCACCTCGTTGCAATTTTTGACAGTGGTTTTCCCTCGCAAAGGATCCAGGCTCGATTCCTCCAAGGCTTAAGTTTTCGAGCTTTCCTTCACCTGGCGCCCTTACGAGAACAGCCCGCATAGCTTACGACTTGTATATAAGTGAGCGCTAACATGGATCAATTTGGCACACTTTTACCTCACGGTAAGCCAAATGTCCCGCAGCGGCCCAAGCCGCTGTCCGCCTGGAAAGCATCTTGATTTGCGCGGGCTTGCCGCATATGTGGCTGAGAATTTCCAGATAAAACATTCTCACGACCGCGAGGGCATGCCCTTATCGAAAGAATCTATTTCCGCCACGGCAGACCCAGATGTTCGCCATCGTCTGAAGAGGCTGCGCTAACAGAATCAACAAGTTAAACCCAGGCTACAGACCATATCTCAGATACTCGTTTTCGAACCCTGCCATTTTGACAAGTTTCTTGCGGTTGATCAGTTGTACATGGCCAGCCTTGAAACTGAGGAGGTCGGCCTTGCGAAGCTCGCGCAGCGTGCGGTTAACATGAACGGCGGTCAGCCCGAGAATATCAGCCAGGTCATTCTGGGTGAGGGGACAATCGTACCGTCCATGGGCGGACGAGCCAGCATTGGAGAGCCTCTCCTCCAGTTCAAGAAAGAAGTGGGCTGTGCGGGTTATCGCATTACGTCGCCCGATATTCGCTAGATGCTCTGCCAAGATCGCATTCACGCGGCCTAAGGAACAGGCAACCTCTTTCGCTAACAAGCCTCCCGCAAAGATGGCCTCAGTCAGCTCTTTCCTGGAAACGTCAAAAACAGCTAGCTCAGTTATGGACGCGAGCGACGCGTAGCGGGGACCTTCCACGAAACTGAAACCGATAATGTCCCCCCGAACAGGAGTGTCAACAATCTGCCGTCCACCATTAAGCAGATCGCGATAAAGCAGGGCCCAACCCGA
Organism: Mesorhizobium sp. B1-1-8; assembly: GCF_006442795.2. NCBI lineage: Bacteria > Pseudomonadati > Pseudomonadota > Alphaproteobacteria > Hyphomicrobiales > Phyllobacteriaceae > Mesorhizobium > Mesorhizobium sp. B1-1-8. The sequence goes on along the minus strand of NZ_CP083957.1, from coordinate 402,673 downwards.
TTTTACGATGAAGATCCTGTCGTCTTCGTCGCCTTGGCGGCATACGATCGAATGAGGTTTATACCTTTTTGAGACGACGCCAAAAAAGCCGTTTCCCCAATCCATTTCCGATCCCGCCCGAACGGGATGCGAACGTATGAACTGCAACAGCGTCTGCATGTAGCGCAGAACTCTCCTCCCGTTCCCCTACACGACATCATTTTGCGTCTGGGCGGGACAACACTTCGATAAGGAGGGAGCAATCAAGTTGGTCAGTGGACAAAGTTCGCCGCTCAGCTTTAATCAAATTAGCCATGCGAAGCTACTTCAACCTAGCCGTTTTAGCGGCGCGGTCCGCGCGCTCAGCCTCTGCGATCTCCTTTACAAGCCGGTCGGTTGTTTCATAGTGCCAACACATCAGTCAGACCCGTGAAGTTCGTCAATGACACGTGCCGCAGTCTTTCTCGATTTTAGCCCAGGATTCCACAGGCGCAGGTTGATGTCGCCCTTCATTGTGATGAAGGGTTGCCCAACACAACGGCCCTGACCGCCGCTAGCTCCATGGCGGGCTTTTCCCTTCTCGCGCCACGTCTATGAACTCCACCCTCTTTTCGGCAAAAAGCATTTGCTTTGTAGCACCTGATGGTCGGGCGGCTGCGATTGACGCTTCTAATCATTCAGCCGATCTGGGCGATAGACAGTCGCCGAGGTGAGGTGGCCGGCGCATGATGCCGCGAGTATTTGGCGCCGGTCCTGCGTATCGATGCCGCTCACATCGTGCCTGTCGAGTAGAGGATGTCCAAGGCGACGCAGGATTGATCTGGGCAGACGCATGATGACGGCGATCGCAGGCTTCGGCCGATCGCGATCGCCGTTGTCTTATATGTCATATGCAGCAGCGCAGTCTCAGCTCATTAAACGAGTTTGCGCCCCTGAGGGAGGTAACCCAAAATGAGTGCCCCCAAAGGGATCATTGTATCGTGAGCGGTCGAGGCTCAAGGTGAGGTCTTGCTCGCTGCCCTATCAGGCTGGGACCGGGTGGCCACCAAAGTGAAAGCCACACGCCATGGCCATTGATGCAAAACGCAATTCCGAACCTGTCTGCCCACAGGCGTCTCCCAGTACGCGCAGTAAGGGGCAGGAAGCGAACGCCAGACTTCTCGTCTTTGGTCTCTGCGGGCTGGCCCTAGTCGGTGCAGCGGCTAAAAACTGGGATGCCGCCGAGGCTGTCTCCACAGCCGTGGTACAGAGGACCGAGGCCGCCTCCACCGCCGTAGCGCAGAAGGCGGAGGCTGTCTCCGCGGCCGTGGTGGAGAAAGCGGAGGCTGTCTCGGCAGCCATTGTGCAGAAGGCCAAGCCTATCTCCGCTGCGGTGGTGCAGAAGGTGACTGCCATTGTCGATAGCTGGCAAGATCAACCAGCTCAAGCCTCGACCGAACCGTCCCCTGCTGCCGCGCCCGGGGCCAATAGATCGGCCACGATGTTAGTCGAAAGGGGAATCGTGTCCACCCCCACAGCTATTGGCCCCGTCCCTGGCGCCCGCGCTGCTGTCGATTCAGGCGCCGAGCGCCCCAATACCATCAGCACGGCGCAAGACGCGCCGACCGGAGGACTGTTCGCGGTCGGCGACCGGCTCAAGATCGCGTTCTACGAGCGCGTAGACGTCGAGGAGGACAAGTGGGGGCGTGCGTCCTCGGCTTCGGCCCTGCGCGGCATCCTGCAGCGTCCGGAACTGAGCGGAGAATACACGGTTCAGGAAGACGGCACGATTTCTGTGCCTTTGCTCGGCTCCATTTCAGTCGCCAACCGGTCGGCGCGGCAAGTACAAGCCGACCTGCTGGAAACCTTCGGTCAATTGCTGGGCCGCAAGGGGCTGGTCAATATCCTGTCACTGGAGCGCTCGCCCATTTACGTGCTGGGGCCGGTCAAGAATTCGGGCTCGTTCAAGTACGCACCCGGCATGACAATCCTGCACGCCATCGCGCTTGCCGGCGGACTCGACCTGGGTGCGAGCGAGCCGTGGCAGAAGATCGAAGCCGCGCGTGAAACCCAGAAGCGAAGCGGGGCGATCGATGCCATGGCGAAGCTGCTCGCACGCTCGGCTGTGCTGAAGGCCGAGCGCGACAGCACGCAGCCCAAAATACCGGCCCAGTTGCTGGAACTGGTCGGCGCGACCGAGGCTGCCAACCTCGTTCAAGAGCAAAGCGACCGGCGCGAAGCTGCCGCCATCGCCCGCAAGAGCCGCCAACGCGCGATCCTGAGTGAACTGGAGGCGGCCAAGCAGGATATGGTCGGTTACGGACACGTGGAGTCGCTCGACGAGCTCGTAAAGCTGCGCCAGGAACGTGTCAACGCCATGCGCTCGCTCGTGGACCGCAACGTTCTTAGTCAGACAGTGCTGGATCAAGTTCAAAGCGACTTGTCCGACGCGAAGCAGCGTCAGCGGGATGCCCTCAACCAGTATGCCGATGCCAAGCGACGCCTCGCCTCGCTGGAATCTGAGGCATTGCAGATCCAGGCCGACATTAGGAGCAATCTGGAGACCGAGATCGAGACCAACGAGAACCAGATCGCGGCCAATGAGAGTGAGTTGAAGGTCAGCGAAGGCGTGCTTGAGACGTTGCCGGTGACTGAGGCCAAGTTTGCGAAGGACCCGAACAGGGTAACCTACCAAATCGTGCGGCAATCGGCAGCCGGGCCGGTCAGCATCGCGTCCGTCGGGATGACCCTCTTGCGGCCGGGTGATCTCGTCAACATCATCGTGGGCGGGAGCGAGCCAGGAGGGCAGGCCGGTGCGCGGGTCGCGACCTCGCGGTCCGGCGAGAGGTTACCGGCCGCGTGCACTCAGAACGGAGCCGAGACTGACTGCGTGGTGGCGCAACGGAGAATTGGTCCGAATTGATCGGCCGATGGAGATTGGCTTGAATGGATGAAATCATCGGGACGAAGCAGGAGGGAGATGCCCTCCACGGGTGGGGGGTGCTCCAATCGGAAGAAGAGTGGGAAGCGCGGAATCGCCACCTTGCCGGCAGCTTGAGTCGCCTTATCGACGAACATGTCCAATTCTGCACCGGCAAGGCGCTGGACATCGGGTGCCAAAATGGGGAACTGACTGACCGTTACGCCGCCGCGACCGCACTGAGTTGGCAGGGCATCGACCCGGATATCGACCGCCCGACGCGGTCCGAAGCTGGCCTGGAGATGCTCCCAGGTGTCGCCCACTCCCTGTCTTTTGGCAATGAAAGCTTTGACTGCGTTGCCCTGGCGAACGTGTTCGAGCACTTCAAACCGGCCCTGCACGACGCGAGCATGACGGAGATCTACCGAGTGTTGGCTCCGGGCGGGATACTGGTCGGGCAGATTCCCAACCCGTATTTCCCGATCGAATCCCACAGTCGCTTGCCGTTCTTCGGTTTTGTGCCCCGCAAACTTCAACCGATCTATTGGAGGCTAACACCAACCGGATGGGACTTTGACAGGGCACATTTCTTCATCATAACGATGCGGCACGTGAAGAAAGCCGCTGCCGCGGCAGGCTTCTCGACGGTACTGACCCGGGGTTTCAACTATCGGGTTGATGCTATCCCTAAGACCCTGCGCTGGGCCGCGCAATTTCACAGCCGGCTGGGCATCATGCCTTGGGCATGGCAATTCGTCTTCCGGCGGCCGGAACATTAGATCCCTTTTACAATCAGGATTCCTCTGGAGCATCTGGCCCGCAAGGTAGCCTATACCATCGAAAATCAATTGGAGGGATTGCGTCTGAAGCTCTGGCTGGGATCAGCCTTCACCTTGGCAACCAACCTTAACCTCGCCGCGTCTGCACTGACATCTAGTCCCAATCCAAGCGGCACAACCGGGAGCGCGGCTCTGTCACAATATCGATCCATGTTGGCCGCCGCCAGAGAAGTTGACGTCTGAACTCGCCGTCGACACCGCCCGCTTACACAAATCGCCGCCGCACGATGATTTGGAGATCGTCGCCGTCGCTAAAACAAATGGTCTGACTAACGCGTAAATCAACAGCTCGGAATGTCTGCGTCCGCAAGCAAGAAGTCTGTGAAAATTTCGGTGTTGAGCCGTTCAGAGATATTGGCACAAGTGCAGTCAGATGGAATCGAACGGGACACAGCTGCCTATCAAGCGGGATTGGCCAAAGATTTCGAGATTTCGTCACGACTCGCGAATCCCTGAGAGGATATTTGCGCACTATCAAATCGAGAAAGCTCTGGCTGCTCAGTTGATGAACGCAGATCAAGGCGCCAGCTCGGCTACAAATGAGAGCGCGAGCCGTCGCGGTTCGAGACGATGCCTTGAAGGCGCTTTTTCGCTCGAATGGGCGACGGAGCTTGATTGTGTAGTTCCATTCAGGATGGAACGGGTCGCCGAGGATGTCGAGGTCGACCATCTCGACGCTCGTAGCAATCATTCCGCCGGCCGACCTAAGGTAGGTGTTTCCGCGCGCGATATGCGATGGCGCGCACTCGACAGGCAAGGGACTCAGCCATGACGGATCGTTATACGAAGTCTGTCCTTACCGTAATCGCCGTGTGTTTGGCCGTAATTGCTTTTCGTGAAGTCGCCTCGAGCGGCCAAGTTCATATCGCAGTCGATTGGGTAGACCCAACTGCGTTCCATGAGCCTATTAACGTTAGGGTGCAGCAATAAACGACGGCTCACCCCGCCGGCGAGGTAGCGGGCGGGGGCGAGTGACCGCTTGACGACGCTGGTGCCGAAACTGCGGCAACGTCTGAGGGCGCGCGTCAGAGGCCGGGTCGCTGGCGAGTCGGCGGTGCCGTAATCCAGATCGACGATTGCATCGTCGAGAGGATGGTCAGCAGTCCGAAAAGTTGAACGATATCTGGGATGGCCACAGGATGAAGTCGTGAACGTCGGGCACGCCCAGCATGAACGGTACCAGCAGGGTGAGGTAGTAGGCCGGCATCAACCGAACTGCCCGGCCGATATAGAATCGGCGGAGCACTTCGCCCGCAGGCCGTGCTCCAATCTGAACAGCAAGTTCCGCGTGATGGAAGCCACTAAGGGCGAAGAACAGTTGGACCCCCAGCGCTCCCGCTTCGAGGGGAAGCGTGTTCTGACCCACGGCCCGCCGAAGTGCTCGACGCCAACAAGGACGATCGCGATGGCCGCAGGCCATCCAGTTGCGGTCGATAACCTTGGGCCATGACCAGTATCGCCTCAAGTCTGGAGCGACGAGGCGGTGGGCTCTTCGTGCACAGGGCCGGCGGCAGAATCCGGTTTCATCGCCAAGGCCAAAGTCAGGGCCGCACACACACCCTCGATGCTGACGGCGAGCGTCCAGCCAAGGACCACACCTTGAAGTCCATCAAGCCTCGCGCCCATGACTACGAAGCACAGCTCCAGCAGCCCGCCAAGTGCGAACCAGGGAGATGCCTTGCGCATCCTGTCACCTAGCCGCGCCAAGGTGCAGGCATGAAATTTGAGCGTTGATCCCAGCAAGCTAAAGCCCAGGAAGCGCAGGCTCGAACCGGCGATATCGATGTAGGCTCGATTGAAAACCGCAAGAATTTCTTGCGAAAAGGCCAAAACCAAGCTGGCGCAGACCAGCGAAAAGAGCAACGACGTCGTAAGCGAGACAATGATGTTGTGCCTAAATTGTTTCGGGCTTGCTCTGATCACTGGGAATAGGACCGTGGTCATGGCTGCGGGCATCAACGAGGCCATGGAGACCAGCATCCACAACGAAACGAAGGCGGCATTGATGGACGGCGACAGCAGAACCAGCACAAGGTAGGGCATGATGACGCTCGGGGCCTGCACGGTCACATCGAGCGCGTAGTGGTCGAAGACCTTGCGTCGCAGCGCATGGAGCAGCTGGAAATCGGGGGGCCCAACGAGGTGACGCGCACCGCCACGGGTCAAGAGATCGACGCCGATCCAGGACGCCAGCAGGCCGGCAACCCAGGTCAGAAGAATCCCGGCATTGGAGGCGTAGCCGGCGGCGGCCGCGGCGGCGATCAGCATCAGCTTGAACGTTGAGAACAGCACCTGCCGGATCATCCTGCCGGTGCTGTGCAGGTTGCCCAGGAACGCCTGATCGCCCACGAAGCTAAGTACGGTCAGAGCGCAGCCGAGGACGAATGCAGCGCCCTCGAACCATCCGTTGATCGGCCTAGTCAGGCTGTTGCGGGATGCCTCCCCGAAGACAAACAGCAAAGCCAAGCCGACCGCCAGCGCCACCCCGACGGACGCTGCTGCGGCCACGAGGCCGCGCTCTCTGCCCGGATGCCGGACGATTTCGCCTATCAGCAACGTCCCGAGCCCGGCCTCCCCCAGCAGACCGACGAGCCCCATCACGGATAGGAGCGCGGCGGCGTTGCCTATCACCTCCGGCGAAAACAGCCGGGCGGCGATCCACCAATAGATAAACCCAAGACCGGCCGTTGCCATCGTTCCGATCGCCAGAGCGCCGGAATTCGCGAACAGCGTGGCGCTATTGTCAAGTGCCCGCCGCACGTAAACAATCGCCGTCAAGGCGAGATCTACGGACATGACGGCTCTCCTGAACCTTGCTGCGCTGGCAGCTCGGATCTGTTGGCGGAGGAGCGCAGGACGTCCCGGTAAATCTCCTCGATCCGGGTAACGACCGCTCCGGCCTTGACGCGCCCGACCCTGGCGAGGCTTGTCGCCTCGAGTCGGGCCAGCAAGACGCGGTTCGCCAGAAGTGTCTGCATCGCGCGGGCGAGGGCGTGCGCATCACCGGGCGGCACCAGAAGCCCTGTTTCGCCATGATCGACGAGATCCGGCATCCCTCCGACGTCGGTTGCGACGACTGCCTTGCCGGACGCCATCGCTTCCATGATGACCGTCGCGCAGGCTTCGGGCCCCGCCGATGGCAGCACGCCGAACAGTGAGCGCCGCCATGCATGCATGACGGCGGAATGCGGCCACGTGTTGAAGACGCGGACGTTCGGCGGAAACTCGGTTGGCGTATCGGCGACCCGGCGGCCAATCAGGATTAGCTGCGGCGCCCGCTCCAGGGCGGCATAGGCTTGCAGGAGAACGTCGATACCCTTGAGTCGCATTATGTCGCCGACGAACAGGATGAAGCCATCTGCGGGCAGCTCTCGCAGGCAGGGGTCCTCCGGGCCAAGCACCCCGACGTCGTCGGGCACGAAGTTGGGGATGACCTCGTAGAGAGCGCGGCCCTGGGTGAGTCCGGTGTTACGCGCCACCGCGTGGCTCACCGCGATGAAGCGGTCCACCACGCGCCGAGCGGCGAAGCTCGACGCCCAGTTGCCCAACGTGGTCACGCTCGCTTTCGCGGCTCCGTAATGGCTTGTGGCGCAGTGCACACACTTCGCTGGCCCCGGGCCACTGCAGAGATTGGCGCCTAAGTGCATGAAATTTTTCTTGGCGCAGACAAGGCCGTAGTCGTGGAGCGTTACCACGAGGCGTGCTCCACTCAGAACCTTGAGCGGCAGGAAGGACGCGTAGATCCAGTTATGGGCATGAACGATGTCCGGCCTCTCCCGTGCGACCAGCCGCCTCAGGGCCAGCACCAGTTCAGGATCCGGGAAGGGCGGTGCATGGCGGCGCTCGGTGTCGGTGTGCAGGCCTGACAGACGCTGGAGCGTGCCGCGCAGGCGATACACGCGGACCGCTCCGTCCAGCTCGGTTTGGGGCGATCCGGGATGCATCAAGGTCCCGACGCTCACGTCATGACCCCGCTGCGCCAACGCCGCGCCAAGGTTGCGGACATGCCGCTCCTCTCCTCCTATCACCGGAGGATAGAACTGCGACAGCAGCAGAACGCGCATGCTCGAGCCTTTTCAAATGGGCGGCACCACCGTCGAAACGCTGCGGTAAAGCCGGTTGTCTTCCAGCCGATAGAGCCGGGCCTCGGCCCTCTGGCGAGTTGCCGAGACGGGCCCCTGGATGTCCCGTGCCCAGGTCTCGCCCGGCGCGATGCCGATCGATCGGAACGTGGCGAAGGCTTGTCCCTCGATAATGATTTCAAGGTCGAACCGTTGAGCTTGCGTTTCGGCGCTCCGCACGGCAACGGTGAGGCGGCCGGGCTCCCCATCGGGCGATGGCAACATCCAGAACTCGGTGTATTTGAATTCGCGGTACGCCGCTTCATCCCGGACGGCCAGCGCATAGGCTCCGGTCGCCACAAGGACCGCTAACGCCATCATAGCTCCCTGCCAGAGCCGGACCTTCGCCGGAGCCGGCCAGGTTGGCAAACCGGGAGTGTCGCGGCGGCCGGCGGCCACCAGCGCCCCGGCGGTCGTCACGGCACATAACCACACCGCCCAGCCGAGCGGGGTGAGGAAGCCTGCAGCGTTCAGGGCGAAGCCCCCGCCAATGCCGGCAGCGAGGCTTGCTCCGACCGCGTAAGCGAGGTGTTGCGAAACGGAGGTGGTCCTTAGGCCAAGGGCCCGTAGCACTGCGTGGCCCGAGACGAGGAACACCATGGGCGCGCCCAGGACGGTGCGGAGGATCAAGCTGTCGCTGACCGCAACGGCCGCCACCGTGGCCCCCGCCCACAGACACGCGACGGCAAGGTCCCTGTTGCTAGGAATTCCCATGCAACCCCCTCACGTCGTAGATGACGATCCAGCCGTTGTCGTAAATGCGGGCGACACCCTGGATGTCATTGAACTTGAGCAGCTCTGCGCCCGTGAGCGGCGTTCCCTCCTGCACTTCCCACGGTTCAAAGTAGAAGCCGAGCACCGGGGGGGCTGTGGACAGGCGCAGATCCACCAATAGGAAATCGATGTCACTCCTCGCCAGGGCGTAAAGCTCGTCGGCCCCGAGTTCCTCGCCCTCGAATATGCGCGCGCTATAGATGCCTTCGGCGATCTTGATCCTGGCGTCCTGCCGGCCGTAGGTGGCGAGCAGCAGCCGATTGATACGGTCGGCGGTAAAGCGGTTACCGGCACCGAGCCATTCCTTGGTCCAGCGTGCGGTTTGGATCCCCATGGGCTCGATTGATTCCTGATCTGCCGCCACCCTGTAGCGCCCATGGATTGGATTAAGCGAAGAGCTTGTGACGCCGGCCAGGACGATGACCGTCAGAGCAACGGCCGGTGCGCTGCGGCGCCACCCGCGCGATGTGCGGCCCTGCCAGAAGTAGACGATGCCTACCGCGACGACTAGCCCGACGGCTATGAACACGAATGTTCCCATGCGGTTGCCGATTTCCCATCCGGCGTTGGTCAGTCGGAAGGCCACCGAGACCGGGAATCCCAAGGCCAGCAAGGTGAGGAGCACGATGCGGCTGTCGCGCCAGTTCCGTTTGAGAATGTCTTGGATCGGACGCCAAGCTGCCCGCGCGCCACTCGGCGCTGCCAAGGCCAGCGACCGAAAGAATCCCGTCGCCAGTCCGAGTGACAACAGCAGGATCGCGAACAAGGTGGTCAGCCGCATGCCGAGGGGCTGGGTCGGCGCTCCAAGGTGCTCCGACCGTGGGGTGGGCGCGCCCAGGATCTTTCCCAGCAATGTCTTGAAGCCGGTTTCGGCCACCGGGCCGAGATAGCCTGTGAGAGCGTCTCCATGAGCCCGTACCCATAGCAGTGGCAGGGCTATGGCCAGGAGCGCCGTAAGGCCCACGACGGTCCTGGCATGAGTCCTCAGGGGACCATGCCGGCGCAGAACCTCTAGTGCCGCCAGCGCTCCGAAATAGATGGCGGCGAAGGCGGCTGAGAGATGATGCGTGACCGCGAGGCTCGCCAACAGCAAGGTAATCAGCCCGAGCGCCTTCAGCCTCGGTCGCCGGATGAGATCTTTGGATGCTGCTTCAACCGCGAAAGCCAGCATGCACAGCACGATGCCGAGGCTCTCATAGGAGAACATCGATTCGAATTGGGCGAAGGTTGAGCAGCCCATATAGGTCAGGCAAGCGATGGCCGAGATGCGCTGCGACCCGGTGATACTTTCGAAGAACAGAAACAGTGCGCCGATGAATGTGCCCTTGAGGATGGCTATCAAAAGCGTTCCCGCCACAAACAATGGCAATCCCGTCAGATTGACGATCGCCATCGCCAGGATTTCCAGGGCGGGATAGGTTGGCCCGATCGGGAGAAGGGGGTTGGAAAGGAATAGCCGGCGGGCCGTGATCAGATCATCGGCTGCGATTCCGTGCAAGAACTCGTCGTAAGCAATGAAGCCCGTCGGGGAATAGGCCACCTTGCAGCAGAACAGGGCTTCGGCAAGCAGGAACAGGAGGAAGAGGCGCTCGCCCCGAGCTAGCATCGGGCAAGCGATGCGAAGCGTGATTGGGACGACCAGAAGGACTACACCGGACCAGAAGAACAGCGGCGCCACCTCGTAGTCCCGGCGCCCGGCCGCGTGCCCGACCACGACCAGGAGCAGGGCCGTGGCGACTGTCAGACACAGAACCGCAATCCATCCGTTATTCGCCTGTTGCGAAGGAGCATCGGCGCTGCCGCCGCTCAGGTCTGGACCGATAACGGCCGCGACGAATCGTATTCCGGTCTGGAGTGGGTCGACCATGGTTCGCGCGATGAAAAGAGCCGGTATCATCAGCCTCATGCCTCCGTGGCAGGAGGCCACGACATCATGGCGCCGGGCGGCAAATGGACCGTGGATCGGCTGCCCAGGACATCGTCGTAAACGTCGCTCAGCGCTTGCGCGCAGGCATCCCAATCCGGTAACGCTAAATCCGGGATCTCGCGGCGGGCCTCCAGTTCCTCGGCCATGGCGGCGGCCAGCTCTTCCGGCCCGGCATTGCGCGCAATCGCCCGGCATAGGCCATTGGCGGCCAGCTCTCGCAGACCGGAGGTGTCGCTGACAAGGACCGGACGACGCAGCGACAGGGCCTCCATGACGGCGACAGGATGGGCTTCGTACTCACTGAACAGCACGAAGAGCGCGGCGCTCGCCAGAAGGTCTGCCATTTTCTGCCGCTCGGATCCGGGGATGCCCGCGATAGTGACGCGCTTCTCGAGGGCGAGCATGTCGACGAGGCGCCGCAATTCTCCCTCATACGAGCCCATTCCGACGACGTGCAACCGAGCGTCGGGCATCCGGCGGATCAGTTCGGGCAAGGCCGCAATCGCCCGGTGATGGCCCTTGTAGCGCTCCAGCCTGCCGCCCGAGACGATCAGGTGCGGGTCGACCTTGACGCCGGGGCTCGCGGCCGGCATTGCGGCGCCGTTCGGGATGACGACAAACCGCTCGCGAGGCACGCCCATTCTTGCGCTGAAGAAGTCGGCCTCGAATTCGGACACTCCAATCAGTCTCGCGGCGCGCGTCACCAGGGGTCGTAGCAGCGCGTGCTGGGTGCTACGCAGGGCATTGCGCAATCGAGAAGAGTGCCCGCCGCTGTGGAACGTGAGGACGAATGGCAGGTCTCCACGGACGGCAGCCAGCAGCCCGATGGGCACCACGAAGGTATTATAACCTTGGAAGTGGATCAGATCCCAGACGCCTCGACGAATCGCGGTAAAGATGCCGGGCGCTACATAGAAATCCAACTCCCTCGGCCAGGCCGGCACCCGCAGCACGCGCATGCCACGGACTTCCTCCTTGACCGGCAACTCGCCTGAGGGGTCGGTGGTGAGCACGTCGACCGCGTGGCCACGCGCCACCAGGCGCGGGCCGACCTCATGGATGTGGGTTTCGGTGCCCCCCATGAAGGGATGGCAGCGAGCGGCAACCATCAGGATTCGCATCGGCCTCGTCCGTATTCACTGTGCGCTTTCGCGTTTGGCCGCTGATGTTCATGGGTAGCCATAGGCAACCAGCGAGACCGGCGAGAACACCTTCTCGCGCAGGATGGTCTTCAGGACTCGCCAGCCATCCGGGATGGGGCGCAGATTGCTCGCGCCGCTGATGCGCGGTGCTTCGAAACTCGCCACCTCGACGATATTCAGGTGGTTCTTCAAGGCCCGCACGTTGATGAGGGTCTCGATCTCGAAGCCATCGCAATCGCAATGCAGCGTGGCGACATGCTTGGTCCAGAAGGCGATGTATCCGTAGCAGAGGTCGGAGAACGAGCCGCCGTAGAGCAGCCGCACGATCCCCGTCAGACCCTGGTTGCCGAGCATCCGGAACAGCGACATGTCGTCGGTGCCGGCGCCCTGGAGGAAACGTGAACCCTTGACGAGATCCGCGCCCGCCATAAGCGCACTGACAAAGACGATCGCCTCCTCCGGAACCATGGAGCCGTCGGCGTCCAGCATGACGATGATGTCCCCTGTGGCGGCCCGAAACCCTGCTTGCAATGCGGCGCCCTTACCTCGCCTGGGCTCCATGACAATCTTCACGTCCTCGCGCATACGGCGCGCAACTGCGACCGTATCGTCCGTCGAACGACCGTCCACGATGATGACCTCATGCGCCCAGTTGGGAATGCGGGGCAGAAGCCAAGGGAGGTTCTTGGCTTCGTTGAGCGTCGGGACGACAAAGGTGACTCGGGGCAGAGCGAGCGACGGCCGCAGCGCAATGCCGATTGGGTCGGGGGCCGATACGGCACCGCTGTGGACCGCAATACTGACAAGGGCATTCATGGCATCACCGTGCGGTCGAGCGGGCGGACCCGGGGCGCGGGTTGGAAGCGCGCCAGGACTGCGGCCAGGTGCCCAGCGAGATGCCGGGCCGGGTGATAGGTCCCGTACACGAACCGACACACGGGGCCGAAGCTGTTCGCGGAGGCGGGACCGATAAAATGCAGGCCCGGCACCGAGGTTTCATAGTGGGCCGACAGCTGCGGCGCGCCCTCGACCAAGCGGATCTGGCGCAATAGCGTCGGGTTCAGGAAACCTAGCCGGGCAACATCGACCTTGTAGCCGGTCGCGAAGATGACGTGATCGGCCCGCATCGAATGCCGCGCACCACTTGCGTCGATCAAATCGAGTAGGACCTTGCCGTCGCAGGCCTCGGTGCTCTGAAGGGCACGACCGAGCCACACAGGCACTCTCCCGATAACCCGGTCCTTCATGAAAGCGCCGCCAAGGGGGCCCAATGCCTTAATGTTGGCGAGCCGGACTCGCAGATCCTTCGATAGAAGCCTGATCAGTTGCGGATACTTGGCGCAAGCCGCCAAGGTCCAGCCATTGCCGATGCCGCTCATCGGGGCGGTGGTGCGCTCGAACAAGGTGCGGGGGCGAGGCTGGCCGGCGAATTCCAGCTGCGATCGGCGAACAACTAGCGAAACCGAGACCCCGCGTTCGTAGAGCAGCGCTGCCAGATCAGACGCTGATGATCCGGATCCGACCACTATGATTTCCTTGCCGTCCAGCGGCTCCAGCGAGCCGAAGTCACCACTATGCGAGAAGAGATCGGTGGGCAGATGCGCGGCCTGGTGCGGCAGTCGCTTGAAGGAATGCAGGCCGACTGCCATTACCACGCGGCGCGCATGGACTATCTCGCCGTCATCGAATGTGGCCCGAAAGCAGCCAGCGCTGGGCTCCAGCGCCATCAGGGTCTTGCGCTCCACTGCGGGCACGTAACGCTTCTGAAAGGCTTCGCCGTACTCGATAAACCGGCTGAGCGGAAGCGGCATCAACTGGTCAAAATAGGGAAGGGCGCGTTCGGTGCAGAAGGTCTTCAGTGCGAATTCAGATCCGGGATCGGACAGATTCGACGCCCAAGGATAGGATTTGAGCAGCATACCGGGGGGCATGTTGTGCTTCCATGACCCCATGAGCTCCCCGAAAATCCGGTGCTCCACACCACGCGCACGCAAATGCGCGGCCAACGACAAGCCGTAGGGGCCAGCTCCGATGACCGCGACGTCCACGGAGGGGGTTGATTTGACCATTGTGCAGACTCCCCGCGCATTGAAACAATATTGGAGAGAGAGAAAGATTATTCCCGCTCACCTGAATTCTCAAGTATTACTGACGTTACGCTGCAGGGATATCACTATAGATGGTTAGGAGGCGCGACAGATGGCTAGCTCTTTGTGGTTACCCCCTCAGGTTGCCCGGCCGCACCACCGGCGCAGAAGGTATGGCAGCAGAACCCATCACCTTCGACAGCAATGTAACAGCTCTGCCGGCCGCTACATTCAAACCTCCGACATCGCAAAAACGCCATCGAGGACATTCATCGCGCTCTGCCCGGCCGTTCGCAGGCCGAGTGCCGCGGGCTGACCAATGTGCCAGATGGACAATTAGCCTGGACCTGGCATCCGCCAAAACGGAGGCTGCCCACGCGCCTCGGATGTGGGTGCGTCGGGTGCAAGCAGCCCATACGAGGTCGCGACCTCGCGCAAACCCCTGACATGACCGAAGAGGTCGATCACCTCCAGGCCGGATCGGCGGTTGTAGGTATGGCATCCGAACGTTCCGGACCGAATGCGACCGACCGGGGTCTGGGCAAATTCCGACAAACCGAGCGCATCGATCCGGCAGAACGTCACCGCGTTGCCATAGCCGCGTGCACAGTCCTGGACCGGGCGTAGCGTGCGCCCGCCGCGTCGGATGAAGTCACCTGCGGGTCGGCTAAGCGTGGCATCGATCAGGACCGGGTTTGCGGCGTGAGGCTTCCAGGGTCCGACCAGGCTCTCGGCGCGGTAGAGGCTGAGGACATCCCATGACGTAGACCGCCACAGCCTGGGGCTGACGAAAAACCAGAAGCCGCCTTCGTGGCGAAGCGGCGTCGTGTCGTAGGCCTCGATGCCGTCGATGAGACAGGCCTCCCGCGTCCACCGGTACGGGAATTCCACGGCCCTATAGAGGCTGACATTCCTGGCCGCGCCCGATTCGGGTATCATCCAGATCTGGCCATCCTGCTCGAACACGAACGGGTAGGAGAGATGATGCGGCTCTTCCAGGACGATCTGCGGCGCCCCAGCGGTCGCGTGCCGGCCCACTGGCACGACCGCAATGCACCCTCGGTTCTTCGAGTAAAGGTACTTTTCGACAAAGATGAAATCCCGTCCTTGGTGCCGGAACGGGAACGGGTCGGCAAGATAGCCGTCGGTACTTCCGGTGAGCACCCGAAAGACTGCTTCGCCCTTCTCGATCAGGCTCGACGTTTCATCGAAGCGCCAGCCAATACCCCATGCCCTGCCGCCTCTTGCCAGGTTATCCAAGAACCTGACTGCCTTCGATGCCACGGCGCCGGTCGCCCATGCAAGGGCCGGCAGCGCGCCAAGCGAAGGCACGGTGGTCTGTCGACCGTGCACACTGGACGCAGCGCCAGCGTGTTCGCGCAAAGCTTTGAGAATGACCGTCACAGCGCAGGATAGCGCGCTGTTGAGACTCACCGTGAACACTTCACGGTCTGTACTGGCCGGACGCGCCATCCACGGCTGCGACGGGCGCGCCGTATCGTGCAGGTTGACCTGAAGGTCTTGATCATTCGCCAAGGCCGCCATGACGCCGATCTCGCTGGGTACGCCGTTGAAGAGCGGCGTCAGCACGCGCGGTCCCGCCGCGAGCGGGTCCTGTCCGCTCAAATCGATCATCACGTCCACTTGGTCGGCCGGGCACGGCGGAAGGGATCGCAGCTCCGCCTCAACGGGGTCGGTGGCGCCATTCCCGCGAAAGCCATAGACTAGGCGTTCCAGGTCGAGCACCAGACGGCAGATCAACGGCAGCGGACGGCAACCCGCCGCGAAAGCGCAGAAGACCTGGTCGCCGGGCACTTCAGCGAGCGCTTCCGCCAACCACAGATGCCAGCGCAGAAGCCGCGACGAATCGAGACACAAGCAAATGCGCATTGGTGTTCTCATAGCGGATTTCAAAGGAGGTCGGTTCACGGCTTTGATGACGACCACCTCGGGTAATCCGCTTTTTCAAGTCTCCGGGGCAGGCCCGCGAGCCAGGGCGGCAGATAAGCAGCAACAGCTTGCGCCACATTGTGGGGATAATGCACCAGGGCCGGCAGCGGATCGTCTCGGCGCCAGTAGCCGTCCACTACGACCGACAGAGGTGGGATCGGCTTCGCGCCAAAGCGGATCCGCTCGATCCATGAACCCTGCCAGACCACACGAGAGTCAACCGGGCCCGCCGGCAACGGCTGCAGGTCGAGTTCGTGCCGATAGGCTGTCAGCGGGATATTGACGCCGGCGAGCGTCGCCGCCTCCTCCTGCCAGTCGGTACGCCCGACCGTCGGCTCGATGATCAGAAAGCGACCACTCCTAGGCTCCCACTTGTACTCGACGCCGCCGAATCCGAAGTAGTTCACCTCATCAAGGAAGCCTTTCGTGGTGCGCTCCAACTCCTCGTTTACTGCGGCCGTGCAGAACGCCGTGCTCCCGGTTCCTGGCGGCGTGCTTGCGAGCTTTTGCCCGGTGAACGCGCCGAGGGTCTCGCCGTTGCGTCCCCGGTAGAACAGGCAAAAATAGATACTGTTGTCCGGTCCCTCGATGGTCTCCTGCACCAGGACCTCGCCGGCCTGAGCCAACAGTTTCCCTGCGGCCGAGAGGGCGTCAGGGTAGGTCTGCGCTGAGATTAGGCGTGGAGCATGCCCCTCGTGGAAGTGGCGCTTGTCGGCGGGTTTCAGAATCATTGGCAGCCTGAGCGAGGTGATCTTGCGAATATCCGCAAGGCTCCGCACGACCACTCCGTTCGGCACCGGCCAGCCGTGCTCCCAGGCGCTCTCGTGGAACTTGGCTTTGTCGTGCAGCATCAGAACAGTATCGTGAGCCGGGAGCCGGAAGTGGTAAAGCCCAGCTAGTTCTTTGCGGTGCTCCGAGATCGAAAGAAGTGCCAGCTCATCCGTGATGACCAGGAAAGGCTGCTTGCCGATCCGGCTCTGGAGATCGCGCAGGAAGCCCACGAAGCTCGGACCATGCAGGGCGTCAGCGAGGACCGGGTGAGCGTAGCGCGACCAAAGCGCCGGGTTCGAGCGCTTGCTGTCGACCACCCAAACGGGCATTCCGCCCTTGGCGAGGCTGCGGCACACCCCGAGCCCGTTCAGTTCCCCACCTATTACTAATGCTGGGACTCGCCAATCCGAGGAGCGGGATACTTGGCTGGGAGTGATGTGTGACAGCACGGTTCCATACTCTGGCGACCGGTATTGGCCAAACACCACTATGCCCGATCGAAGCTGGGCTGTGCGAGGCCAGAGGGGGTAATCCTTAGGGGGAGATTGCACTCGCTGTCGGGCGAGGGTCACATGTTGGGATGATTATCGACTGGCAACGGGCGAAACTCACGCTGCGCAACGCCTGTCTGCGTGTTCTGGCGTTGGCGTTGCTTTCCGCTCCGGCAGCCGTGAGCGGAGCGGATAAACTGTCGGCAACATCCTTCATCAAGACTTGCGGCACGCAGTTTACGGTCGACGGCAGGCCGTTCTTCGTGACCGGCGTGAACAACCACTATTTGACCTTCGGGTCGCAGGACGAGGTCACTCGCGTTCTCGATGACGCGGTAGCCATGGGCGCCAATGTTGTTCGCGTCTTCCTCTCGCCCGTGATCGGTTCGCTCGACGGAAGCACTGCTACGATCTGGAACTGGCGGCTTGAGGGCGATGCCAACGATCTCGCGGTCAGAGGCACATACTTGCTCTCCTGGAACCCACGCGAGAACGGGATGGCGATCAATGACGGCGCCAATGGCATGCAGAAGGTTGATTTCCTTATCGCCGAAGCCGGCAAGCGACGCCTGAGGCTCATCATCGCTTTCCTGGATTTCTGGGCCTACACAGGCGGCGCGCAGCAGATGCGGGCGTGGTATGGGAGCGCGGACCAGTCCACGTTCTTCTTCAATGACCCGCGCACGAAGCGGGACTACAGGATCTGGGTCCGCCACGTCGTGCAACGCGTCAACCTGCTCAACGGGCTTGCCTACCGGGACGACCCGACCATCATGGCTTGGGAGCTGATGAACGAAGGTAATGCGCGTCCGGAGGCTTTGCGGTTGGCCTGGATTGACGAAATGTCGAGCTACGTGAAGTCCCTCGATTCCAATCATCTTGTCAGCTCAGGCAACGCCAACGTTTTCGAGAAGCTAGCCGATTTGACGATCCCGAACCTCGACTTCGGGACCTGGCATGGGTACCCGCTCTACTACAAGCTCACGGTCCAGCAATTCAACGACATGATTACCGGGTTCTGCCATCTGGCGGCCCGAGCCAAGAAGCCGGTCCTTCTGGAGGAATTCGGCTATGCCCAGTCCAATCCAGACTCCGCCCGGGCCTACGCCATGTGGCTCAACACGCTCACCCGCGATCCCAACTGCGCCGGCTGGATCGTGTGGCGACTGGTGTCGCGGCAGGACAGCGGACGTTATCCCGTCGACGAACATGACCAGTTCGATATCCGCAATGACGGAAGCGCGCGCTGGAACATACTCCAAAGCGCGGCGGCTCGGGCCACACAGATTCGCAAAACCATCCGGGTCTCAGAAGCCATCCGGGAAGTCCGATGAGCGAGGTCTCAGTGGTGATCTGCGCGCACACGCTCGACCGCTGGGACGAGTTGAAACGTGCAGTCAGGTCTGTCCGCACTCAAACGCATGCCCCGCGTGAAATCGTAGTGGTTGTGGATAACAATGAAGCCTTGCGAGAGCGCGCTGCTCTCGAGATTGCGGGCGTCACCGTCGTCCCCAATGCCAACCAACCGGGCTTGTCAGGCGGGCGCATGACAGGGGCGGAATGCGTCACGGCCACGGTGATCGCATTTCTCGATGATGATGCCGTCGCCGATAAGCACTGGCTGGAGGAGCTATTGGAGGCCTATCGCGATCCAGCCGCGATGGGGGCAGGTGGCCCGGTTGAGCCGCTATGGCAAGCGCCGCCGCCGTCCTGGTTCCCTGACGAGTTCCGCTGGGTGGTCGGCTGCACCTATGTGGGTATGCAAGTGCGGAACGGGCGAATCCGCAACCCGATCGGTGCCAACATGTCGGTGCGTGCCGACGTACTGTGGCGCGCCGGTGGCTTCTCGTCGGCTCTGGGGCGCCGCAAGCTCGGATTCTCAGTCAGCGGCCGGGCGAGAATCGGCGGCAAGGCCGAGAGCTGCGAAGAGACGGAATTCTGCATCCGGGCCGCCCACCTATATCCTGGAGGATACTGGGCGTATATGCCGGCGGCGCGCGTGCACCACGGCGTGCCGGTCCAGCGCACCACGTGGAAGTATTTCGTCCACCGCTGCCTCGTCGAGGGCACGGCCAAGGCCGTGTTGACGGACCTCGCAGGGTCAAAAGATAGCCTCGGTGCGGAAGGACGCTACGTCCGGGAGGTGCTGCCGCGCGCTGTGGCGAGCGCCTTAGGGGCGGCAATGTGCGGTAACGTCGGCGCTGCTCGGCGGGCCGTGGCGATCATGGCGGGGCTCGCCCTGACGGCTTCCGCTTACGCCATAACACGCCTCAGCGGAGTGGCCGAAGCTTTATCGCGGCATCTGCTATCGCGGGTCCGCCTTCGGAGAGCTTAGCCGGCGCCGATGCAAGCATTAGTCGGTTAGCCGATAGGGAGGCGTGTATCGGCAGCGGCGACAAACGACGACGATCTGCCGCTGATGCGGCGGTAGAAGAATGGTCCCCATTCGCCCTTGAGATCGACGAGTTGTTCCTGCGGCACCCCTTCATAGGCTCGCGTCAACTGGCGCAGCTATTGTCGATGCCAAGGCACTGGTGAACCGCACTCGGCGGCTTCCTCATGCGCCTGATGGGATCTCGGCGCCGGGGCCTAAATTCAAGCAGAACACGTCTCCCCGATCTGCTGCGCGGAATGACCGACCGGGTTTGGTACGATTCGCGAACGCGGCTTCGAAAGCTCCGGCGCGCGCTCGTCGGAGTAACCTTCGCAACAACGATGCGGATTCTTGCCCGGCTGGATGAGCGGACTTCGAGCAGTGTGAGACGGGCGGCTCGATGCAGTTGTTAAATGCAGGCTTCCGTTGAAGAGCTGTTGATATGGTTAACTCGGCCCCATTCTCGCCGCAAAAGGCATTAAGGTCCGCCAAGGGGCGTATATGATATTGCAATCGGGGGGTTGCGTATGGAAAAGCTACACGTGAGCGAAATTGGAAGCGCAAACGCTTGTGTTTAACTTAATGAAGCCGGTGTAACTAACAAGAAATTCTATAGCTGAGGGGTCTACCATGGCAATTCTATTCGGCAGGCCTGGCGGAGCACCGCCCGGACGAGTTGCGCCTGAATTGGATCAGGCCGCGGCGTCCATCGCCTTGCGTGCGTCTTCCAAATCTCCGCTGGTTTGAAATCTGCTCGCGGTGCGTAGCCACGAAACATGCGGTGACGTCGCGCGTCTTGGTGATGCGGGGTGGGGCAACCCCCTTTTTTCAATGTCAAAGAGGATCATCGAATGACTCTTTCCGCACCCGCAGGCTTTGCCTCTAGCGACCTCGTCTTCGAGGACAGCTTCTCCGGTACGGCGCTCAACAGCGACTGGAATACCTACATCACCAGCAATTCCGCCAACGGCTGGCCATGGAATAGCAATGGATCGGGAGGAAGCACGCCGGGCGGGCCATATAATGCCGACTATGATATGCCGAGCCAGATATCCGTGAGCAATGGGACCTTGAACCTTACGGCGATTAAGCAGCCCATCAGCGGCATTAATCAAGGTGGAGTGGCACAAACATTCCCGATCACGTCCGGCGCCCTCAGCAGCTACGGCAACTTCGAATTCAACGGGGGCTACCTTCAGGTCAGCATGAAGGCGCCGAGCGGCGACGGTGCATGGCCAGCCCTCTGGCTGATGCCGGGCAAAGGCGCCGGCAGCAGCGGCGACAATTTCGAGATCGATATGCAGGAGGGCGGGTATACCGAAAGCTCCGGCCCGGCCGACCATACCTTCAGTGGTCACCTTCACGGCCCATCTGGATTGGCCGGGGCGAGCGTCGACAGCGGTGTCGACCTTACGGCCGGCTTCCACACCTACGGGATCGACTGGGTGCCCGGTCAATCGATCACCTGGTACCTCGACGGCAAACAGATGGCGCAGGTCACCAGCGCACAGGCCCAGATTCCGAATGAGCCGATGGAATTGATCATGAACAATTCGGTCGCGAACTCTAACGCGACCGGGTGGCATACGGCTCTCGACAGTTCGACCCCTTCGTCGATGCAGATGCAGGTCGACGAGGTGCAGCTCTATCAAAAGGCAGGTAGCGGCGACACCGTCACCGGCGCGAACGTCCTCAACAGCGCTGGGACTGCCCCTTCCGACACTACCACCACCAGCAGTACTGGGACTGCCGCGTCCGGCACCACCACTCCCACCAGCGATGGTGTTTTTTATGGTACCAGCGGCGCCGACGTGATTCACGGAACCGCCGGCGCCGACACGATGGTCGGCTATGGCGGCAACGATACCTATTATGTCGATAATGCTGGCGACAAGGTGACCGAGGCGGTGGGCGGCGGTACTGACAAGGTTCTCGCCTCGGTGAGCCATGCGCTTTCAGCCGGCTCGGAAGTCGAGCTTGTCGCCACCACGAACCCCACCGGCACGACTGCAATAAACCTGACCGGCAACGAGTTCGCCCAGACCATTCAAGGCAACGCCGGTGCCAACATCATCAACGGTGGCGGCGGTAGTGATGTGCTGACCGGTTTTGGGGGTAGGGACACCTTCGTTTTCAATACCGCGCTTGGCAGCGGGAATGTCGGCAAGATTACTGACTTCACAGTCTACAAAGACAAGATTCAACTCGACCACACCGTGTTTGCGGAGCTCCATACGGGCAAACTGCCAGCCGCGGCTTTCTCCACTGGTACGGCCGCGCATGATACATCCGACCATATCATCTACGACAGCTCGACCGGTGCGCTCTATTACGACAGTGATGGCCACGGAGGCGCATCCCAGGTTCAGTTCGCCACCCTTTCTGCGGGTCTCTCGATTTCGTCATCCTCGTTCTTCGTGACCTGAAGCAGCAATGCGGATAATTACGTCCCGCGAGAGCCTATCGTCGCCAAACACGAGGAGTGAACAAACTGCCCTTCCAGGCCTGTCTCATCCGTCGAGTGCGGATGCGCCGGCTTGAAGAGATCATTGGCGGGCGTAGTCGTCGAGTTCCAACGCGCCGGCCACATAGCTATAGGCGGTTGACGGTTGCATCTAGCCGATGGTCGGCATCACCATTCGGGTAAGGCCGTGCAGACGGCCTCGGCCGGCAGCCGCAATCGCATGCCCGATCGGCGACGGCGGCGGCACCTCGAGCTCGGAGATCACGGCCCCGACACCGATTTGGCGGTGCACCTTGCCGCCGATCTGACCCCGAACATCGCCAAGGCAGGCGGAAGGCGATGCTCAAGCCGGATCATTACCTGCTCGGCGTCGAGCTGATCGATTGCCTATCGACGAGCGCCGGGCCATTCGGACAGCTGACCGACAATCTGTTGGCCGGCGATTATGTGCCCGGACCGGCAGCCATGCCACCGACGCCGCAAATCGATGGCTTGCCGATCGGCGCCCACCTGAGAGCCGCGAATCGCCTTGCCGCCAGCGTTGGTGCCAAACGCATTCTGCGTTAGCAGCACATTTTCACCTCGCGCACCGCCAGCCAGCGGAGCTTAATTTCGCCTGCGCAGCCTGGTTGGCGACACCAGCGCCGTCGCTTTGGGTACTTTCAGTAAAGGCGCTCATGCAGGAAATCGCTCTGACCACAGAGGCGCGATTTATGGACCCGTCAATTGGGTCACGCCCGGACCTGAGCAGCACTACCGGACGGTTCTTGATTGAAAGCTCGCCGGTTTGCGATCCTTTGTTGCGTCAACTAAACAACACCTCGTTCTAATTGCGTGATATGCGCATCCCGACGGACGCCGTGAGAGCCTTGGACCGGCCACCTACTCCTAATGAGGTATTTTGGAATTCTGCATTCGCGGCGTAAACTGACACGGTCAAAAATTCCATTTATGGAGCCACAAGGAGGCCAAACAAGAGTACCTCATAAGTGTCATAGTTATTAATTCGTGTACCAAGGGAGGCTACCGGTGGTAAGACAGTCCTTTTTGACGACGCTTGTTGGGCCGAGTGGATTACACCGAGAGAGCCTTATTCGAACCCTGGATACATCAAAGTTTCGCGTCGCTTTCTCGGCAGATTCTATTCACGACCTTCTTCTCAAGCCACTGCCGAAAAGCCGGCCGCTCTTGCTTATAATGGACGTCGACTTCCTAAATGGCAGTTCTGTATTAGCACAAATTGCAGATTTAAAGACAAGCCGCCCTGATAGCCATGTGGTAGTGTTGGCGGATAACTATCAGTTGGACGATGTAGCCTCAGCTTTTCGTGCTGGTGCAAATGCCTATTTGACAAAATTCACTGCTTACGAAACTTTCATCAAATCTCTTGAATTAGTATTGCTTGGGCAATCCATATTGCCCACGGCAGTGTTACCATTTTTACCACCTGTCAAGCCAAGTTTGGAACCTGAACATAAACAAACTCCAAGCAACCATGCCGTTATCCCGGAGGACGAGGAGCGCGTGCTCTCGATGCTGTCGCCCCGCGAAATATGTGTTCTCGCTTGCTTAACTGAAGGTAAGTCTAATAAAATCATCGCGCGTAAGTTTCATATCGCCGACGCGACGGTGAAGGTGCACGTGAAGACGATTCTTCGAAAGATTCGAGTCAGCAACCGTACTCAAGCTGCAGTTTGGGCGATGAACAACGGGTTGCTGACCACCGTGTCCAGCCACGCGTGGGCAAGCGATCAATATATGATGGCCGACCCTCGCGATACATGAGATCTACATGCTGATAGGCATTGACCTGCCACGGGTAATTTCCTCCAGCTGAGATTAGAGTCCGGCCCTCTTTTGAAGGACGGACTGATGAAGCGAAGCAGGTTTACGGAAGAGCAGATCATCGCGGTTCTGCGCGAGCACGAGGCGGGGGCGAAGACGGCCGATCTTGCCCGCAAGCACGGGATCTCGGAGGCGACGCTTTACAACTGGAAGGCCAAGTACGGCGGCATGGACGTCTCCGACGCCAAGCGGCTGAAGGCGCTCGAGGATGAGAACGCCAGGCTGAAGAAGCTGCTTGCCGACCAGATGCTGGAAGCTTCGGCGCTGCGCGAGCTTCTGTCAAAAAAATGGTAGGGCCCGCCGCCAGGCGCGAGGCAGTCGCGCATCTGCAGGCCGCGATGGGCCTGTCGGAGCGGCGGGCCTGTTCGATCGTCGGTGCCGACCGCAAGATGATCCGCTACCGGTCGCGGCGTCCCCCGGAGACGGCACTGCGCGGCCGGCTGCGCGAGCTGGCCAACGAACGCCGGCGCTTCGGCTACCGGCGGCTGTTCATCCTGTTGAGGCGCGAGAGCGAGCCGTCGGGCAGCATCAACCGCATCTACCGACTCTATCGCGAGGAAGGGCTGACGGTGCGCAAGCGACGTTCACGGCGGCGGGCCGTTGGCACGCGGGCGCCGATCCTGGTGGAGGCGAAGCCGAATGCACGCTGGT
Organism: Mesorhizobium sp. B1-1-8; assembly: GCF_006442795.2. Lineage (NCBI taxonomy): Bacteria > Pseudomonadati > Pseudomonadota > Alphaproteobacteria > Hyphomicrobiales > Phyllobacteriaceae > Mesorhizobium > Mesorhizobium sp. B1-1-8. The sequence continues at coordinate 378,359 of NZ_CP083957.1, read as the reverse complement.
CGCTGGATTTCGTGCACGACCAGTTCGCCTGCGGCCGCCGCTTCCGCGTGCTCAACATCGTCGACGACGTGACGCGCGAATGCCTGGCCGCGATCGCCGACACCTCGATCTCCGGCCGCCGTGTGGCGCGCGAGCTGACCGAGTTGATCGGCCGCCGCGACAAGCCCGGCATGATCGTCTCCGACCACGGCACCGAGTTCACCTCGAACGCCATCCTCGCCTGGTCGCAGGACCACATCGTCGACTGGCATTACATCGAGAAGGGCAAGCCCATGCAGAACGGTTACATCGAAAGCTTCAACGGCCGCATGCGCGACGAGCTGTTGAACGAAAGCCTGTTCTTCGGCCTCGACCATGCCCGCAGCGCTCTCGTCGAATGGGTCAAAGATTACAACACCACGCGGCCACATTCCTCGCTCGGCTATCGAACGCCGGCGACCTTCGCCGCGACACTCACCGCAACCGGCGAAGCCGCTGCACTATTTGGCGGCTCCGCGTCTTCGCCGGTTGCTCAAGCCGCGCTCTACGACGTATCACCAACCGCCGAGGCTCTAATTGCGACTGGATGAAAATTCAGTGGCAGGTCAGCATCTCCAAAGTACGACTCCTATGTCGCGAACGGCACCGGGATGCTGCATCGTGACGAAATCTCATATACATTCACGTTGCGCGCCGCGCGAACGGAGATGACGGTCAAGTGCTCGTCACGAGGTTCTTCACTGTGGCGGAGTTCACAGGGCGAGAAGCGGTTCCGATAGTCCTGCCACGTCCACTGGGCGCGTGAACACGGCACCCCCGCAGTCGTCCGGATCAAACACGCTTGTCCAGTCGGTGCGTCGCCCGGTTGTGGCAAAGAGGGTTTTGAGATTCGGTCCCCCGAAACACACGCTAGTGACAAGGGCAGCGGGTAAATATAGCGACTTTCGAAGGGTCCCTCGCTGGTCAAGGCACACCACTTTGCCTCCACCGTAAAGCGCGCACCAAACGTTTCCGGCGCTGTCGACAGCAAGGCCGTCCGGCATCCCGTCGTCGATCGAAAATGTGAAGAAGATGCGCCGATTCCGGAGCGAACCATCGAGGCCGATCTCATACGACAAGATACGTCGCCCTATCGTGTCGCTGAAGTAGAGCGTTCCGTTATCGGGGGAGAACGCCGGGCCGTTGCAGATGACGAAACCGATATCGGCTATATCGGCACGGCCTTCCCCATTGAGGCGATAAAAAACTCCGTTGGGGTGCGTCTCGGAAACGTCGCAAGTTCCAATCCAGTAGCGCCCGGAGCGATCCACCTTGCTGTCATTATAGACTAGATTCATGTCCCCGTTTTTGGGGTCCGCAAAGAAGCGGGTCGAGCGCGTGCCGGGATCAAAGACATGAAGACCATGATCGATCGCTAGAAGAAGATGGCCGTTATCGACAAACACGAGCGAGCCGATCGTTTCGCCCAGTTCGATCTTCCAGCTTTCCACCAATCCACTGCCCCATTTTTGGCGGCGGACGGTCGGACCATAGAAGTCGATCCAGTAGAGGGCGTTCTCTTCCGGATGCCACAATATGCTCTCTCCCAATCTGTCGTGGGTTTGAGCGCAGATCTGCCAATCCGAACTGCCTGTCGGCATCATTCTCATTCCTTGAGTTAGCTTTTCAGATGGCGGCGCCCTGCAGAGGCCACTGCTCCTAGGAGATTGCCCAGCGTGGACCAGCTCAGTCTCAGTTGCTGACGTGGAAGGTCTCGGTATGGCCGTCGACGGCAATCGCCTGTCCTGTCACCATCTTGGCCGCAGGCGATGCCAGGAAAAGACACATGTCGGCGATTTCTTCCGGACTCACGAAGCGCTTGATCGACTGCGACTGCGTGTACTCCTTTGCAACGACATCAATAGGGAGACCGCGACCATCGGCTTCGGCTTGTATGACGCGCTGCATCCGCGGACCTTCCACGGAGCCCGGACAGATGACATTGGCGCGAACATCAAATGGCCCCAACTCGATTGCCAGGGACTTGGTGAGGCCAATCACTGCCCATTTGGCGGCCGCATAGGGAGTTCGCAGGCCATAGCCGTGAAGGCCGGCGGTCGAAGAGATGTTAATGATGCTGCCTGACCGCTGATCCTTCATCAGGTGAGCCGCACGTCTGACGCAAAGGAAATGGGAATCCAGACAAACGCTGATGCACTGCCGCCAGTCGTCGAGCGCGATGTCTTCCACATATCCAGTCGGCCCTTTGGCGCCTGCATTATTTACCAGGGTATCGACGCCCTCCAGTTTTTCTGCGGTTTTATCGAACCACTGATCGACTGCCTTCTCATCGGACACGTCGGCATGCATGGCGAAAATTTGCGGATGCAACTGCTGAACTTCGCCAAGCGCCCGCTCGTCGACGTCGCAAATGCTGACCTTAGCGCCGCTAATCGCGAAGGCCTTCGCGATGGCCAAGCCGATGCCCGAAGCGCCGGCGGTAATCATGACGCGCTGAACCATTCTTCTCCCAGTGATTAGTTCGCTCTACCGCTCGCAGGGCCCACCTGCCGACGACTTATCCGCTTGAGCGTCAGACTGCCTGGCGCGTCTTCATCGAGAAAGTTCGCCACCGTCGACGACAATGTTGGAGCCATTGACGTAGGAGAATAGTCCGGAGCAGATCGTAACCGCAGCAAAGGCGATCTCTTCCGGCCTCGCGAATCTGCCCATCGGGATGGCCGCTTCATATTGCCTTCTGATTTCATCGGCGCTGGTACCTTCTTGGCGAGCAACCTCGGCTGTAGTGACGGCCACCATCTCTGTGTCGACGCTGCCAGGCGAGATCGTATTAACGCGAATGCCACGTGGTGCCAGTTCGCCCACGAGACTGTCAGACAACCTCAATACGCCGGCCTTGGAGGCGCAATAGGCTCCCCACAGAGGCCACCCCTTAAGGCCGTACTGCGACGCAAGAAGGACGAGATTGCCGCCGCGCCCAAGGTGACGCGCCGCCTCGCGTGCGATCAGGAAAGCGCCAGTCAGATTGACATCGACTACGCGGCGAAAATCGCTGACCGACATCTCGATGATGCTGGAAATAGCAGCAATTGCCGCGGCGTGGACGACGTCGTCGATGGGACCCGCGCTGGCGGCGCCGGAGAAGGCGCTTGCTACGGACACCTCATCGGAGACATCACACTCCTGGACTGAATCAGAGGGCTTGACATCGAGGCGAACGACGGTCGCGCCGGCCCGCTCGAACGTATCGGCAATCGCCTTTCCGATACCTCGCGCTGCGCCGGTTACGATGGCGCGCCGTCCGGCCAGGAGCTGAGGCACCTGAAATTCGGGCCGCGTAATGCGAGGTGAGGGATCAAGCGTCATCGAAAGGCTCCGGCAAAAAACAATCGTGGATGCCGGAACCTAGGGGCCGATAACCATTCCAACAATGGTGCCGACGGTCACCATGATGGCGGGATCAAGAGGTTCCTGGATTTCAAGCGAACGGCCGCGTCGACGGCGACAAGGTCAGTCCTGCATTGCCGCCGACAATTGATGGTGACCGTCGGCACCATTGTTGCCGCGATAACACGTGAAATAGGTTCCGGCACATATCGAAGATCGCTTTGCCAGGAGCCTATGCAATGAAGCCTGACACGCTGCCCAAGTGCTGCATCATCGGAGCCGGTTGCAGCGGCATTGTCACCGCGAAGGCGCTCGCCGAGCGCGGCATCCCTTTTGACTGGTTCGAAATGAGCGACCGCATTGGCGGCCAATGGGCATTCGAAAATCCCAATGGCAAGTCGGCCGCCTATCGCTCCCTGCACATCGATACGTCCAAGGAACAGCTGCAGCTGTCGGATTTCCCTATGCCCCGGGACACGCCGCACTATCTGCACCACACCCAGGTGCTCAAATATCTTGAGTCCTACGTCAAGCATTTCGGCCTATCGGACAAGGTGAAGCTCAACACCGAGATCATCAAAGCCGAACGCGACGGGCAGGGGATATGGCAGGTCCGCTTGAGGAACGGCCAGGTGCATTCGTACGATGCGCTCTTCGTCTGCAACGGGCATCACTGGGATTGCCGTTTGCCGGAGCCAGCCTATCCGGGGGACTTCGACGGGCTGCAGATCCACTCGCACTCCTACCGCGATCCGTTCATCCCGGTGGACTTCAGAGGCAAGAGCGTGCTCGTCGTAGGGATGGGCAATTCGGCGATGGACATCGCCAATGAGCTCTGCCCACGGCACGTTGCCAAGAAGCTATTCGTGAGCACGCGCCGTGGCGCCCACATCTTTCCTCGCTTCCTTCTCGGCAAGCCAGCCGACAAGGGCAAGCTCTACCCCTGGCTGCCGCTTTCGCTACAGCGCTGGGTCGGGCGCCGGATATTCCATTTCGCCGTCGGTCACATGGAAGACTTTGGCCTGCCGAAGCCGGACCACCGCGTTTTCGAAGCGCACGTCTCCGTGTCGGACACGTTCCCAACGCTCGTCGCTTCGGGCGATATCGAAATCAGGCCAGGTATCAGGAAGCTTGATGGGGACAGCGTGGTTTTTGAAGACGGCCGTCGCGAGAACGTCGATATCATCGTCTGGGCCACCGGTTACAAGGTCACTTTTCCATTCTTCGACCCGGCCTTCATTTCCGCGCCCAGCAATCGGCTGCCTCTTTTCAAGCGCGTGCTTAAACCAGGTATCCCCAACCTGTTCTTCATCGCGCTGGCGCAACCGAGCATCACTCTCTTCGCGCTTGCTGATCGCCAGGCAAAATGGATCGCGGCCTATCTGGCGGGCGAATACGCGCTGCCAGCCGAGGACGAGCAGAAACGCACCATTGTCGCCGATGAGAAAAGGCACATGAGCCGCTACTACGCCTCCGCGCGCCATACGATGCAGCTCGACCAGGACATCTATTTCGCTGAGCTGGAAAGGGAGCTTCGGCGCGGTCGAAAGCGTGCGCGCAGCCTTGGCTTCGGACGAACCCGGCTGCCTGTACCAAGACTTGCCGAGCTTGAGTTTTCTTCCGCTGCCGAGTGAATAGGCTGATTCAGAACCCACCGGCTCGCAAGTTCTGCACATAATAGAGGAAGAGCTCGCGCTCGGTGGTTATGTCGAGCTTCTGATAGAGGCGCAGCCGATGGTTCTTGATGGTGCCGCGCTTGACCCCGAGCCGATTTGCTATGCTGGCGATTGGATGGCCTTCGAGCGTTAGCTCGACAATCTGTCTCTCCCGATGGGTAAGACCCGCAAGCCAGCCGTCGGAGCATCCGGCTGGCGCATGCATGGTGGACACTTCGACCTGGTCGCAAAGCCCGCCGGGCGCCGCGCCGAAGTCCGTCCCCAGTGGCGATCTGACGACGAGCCGCCCGTCGGGAAGTGATACCTGCGTTTTGCCGGGTTTGGCCAAGTCAGCCAAAGCTTCGGCGAGCCCTGCAACAGGATGCGCCGCCAATCGCTTCCACGCGTTGTTGGCCGCAAGTTCCTTGCCGCTGCGGTCAATGAGCCGCAACGGCTTCTCGGCCGCGTCGGCCGTCAGGCCATGGTTTATTATGGCCTTGAGATGGGCACTATGCAGCCCCGCCAGGAGAGGGAATACGTTGTCGATGCGGTCAAGCTCGGCCGCGGCGAACTCGCCCTCGGCCCGATCGACAATGAGGGTCGGACTGGCTCCGCCAATGGGCGGAAGGAAGACCGCGATCTCATCGCTTATGCGAGCAGCGCGCAGGAACTCCAAGGCATAACGGCTTTTCCACATATCCGTCGGCGCCAGCCTGCGCAGCGAACAAACGGCGGGCACTCCAACCTCACGCCAATAGTGATGAAACGGGTCAAGAGCGTAGAGGCCCGAGTCGTAAGGCGCTGCAACTTCGCTGCGAATTTCCCGAGGAATAATCAGGTCGGGAGCGCCAAAGCTCGAATACCGCACCAGGGAAAGGAGGTCGGTGTCGACGAGGGAACTCAGGACCTCCAGGAGCCTGTCGTAAAACGTCTCGTCGCCGATTGCCGCGCTCGCGCGACCGATGGCGTCACAGAAACCAAGTTTGGCCATGCTGTAGGGAACTTCGAATCCCGCTGCGCTTACTGGAGAATGGACGTTCATCTCTCCTCCTTGGCCTATCGGATCGGAAATTGGTCGGATGGCCAATTCTTGATCCCTTTGGCCAGATATGTCAATGTCGGCTAATGAGCCTGACAAAAATAAGTGATATCCGTCGACGCGAACTGCGCCACGCGGCCTATGAGGTCCTTCAAAAGGAAGGCATGGCCGGAGCGACCGTGGAAAAAGTCGCCCAGAGGGCCGGCGCCTCCAAGGGCATCGTCCATCATTACTTCAAAACCAAGCAGGAGCTTTTCGAGCACGCGATGAGGCATTCGAATTCGCTGTTGCGGGATGAGGTCATTCGCTTGATGCGGCTGGCACGAAGTCCGGAGGAGCGGCTATGGGCGATCATCGAAGGCAATTTCGCCACCGCGTTCTTCACCCCGGGTATCTGCCATGCCTGGCTCGCATTGTGTGCTGAAGTCCCTCGGGAGCCGCAGCTGGCGCGAATCCAGCGCGTCGTTCATGCCCGGATGCATTCGAATTTGATCAGCGCCTTGGCGGCGATTGTTCCAGTCGATGAGCGTGAAACCGTGGCGCTGGGCATAACGACGCTGATCGATGGGCTTTGGCTAAGGCTGGGGTTGCGGCCTGGCGAGCTCGCTGCTTCCGAAGCGCTCGCGCAATTGGCCGACTACCTTATTCACCGGATTCCCCACATAGCGTGGGACAAGCATCTGTCTAGGACAGGCTCACGCTTGCAATCGGGCTGAGCCGTTGTCGTTCCCCGGCGTGCAGAGCGTTTGTCATGGTGACCGTTGGCACCATTGTTGGGCTCCCGAAATTCAATACGCTTTGCAGACCTTAACCGAAGGAGCAATCTCATGGCTGCGCGGCTGTCCGGAAAAGTAGCTCTCATTTCTGGAGCGGCTTCCGGAATTGGCCGCGAGACGGCACGTCTCTTTGCCCGCCAAGGGGCAACAGTGTTCCTGGGCGACATCGACCTGGCCCGGGGGGAGGCAGCTGCGGCCGTGATCGGAGAGTCGGCATTCTTTGTCGCGCTCGATGTCACGCAGGAGACATCCTGGTCGGCTGCGGTCGAGGCAGTTCTTCAGAACTCCAGAAGGATCGACGTTCTGGTCAACTGTGCGGGCATCTGGAGCGACGGCGATTTCATCGAATACTCGCTCGCGGACTGGCGCCGGACAATGGACGTCAACGCAACCGGGACTTTCCTGGGCTGTCGGGCAGCCGTCGGCGCGATGAAAGACAAAGGCAATACGGGCTCGATCGTCAACATATCCTCAATCTACGGCAACATCGCAGCCGATGATGCGGTAGCCTATGCCGCGAGCAAAGGGGCTGTGCGGCTGCTGACGAAAGGGGTCGCGCTGTACTGTGCGGCGAACGCGCTGCCCATCCGCTGTAATTCGGTTCATCCAACCTATGTCGACTCTGAGATGTTGGACAGCTTCGCCGAGGAAGTCGGCGGGCGCGAAGCGGCAATTGCCGGCTTGAGCGGTGCGGTGCCCATGCGCAGATTGCCAGTGCCCTTGGATATAGCAGAGGCGATTTTGTTCCTTGCTTCGGATGCGGCCCGTTTGGTCACCGGTGCGGAACTGCCGGTCGACGGCGGCATGCTGGCAGGGATCTTCGCTCCGGTGAGCGCTCCCCCGCGGCATATGACGGGCTGACGCGCCCCGCCTGGAAGGACGGTTTTCGTCAACAAGAACGACCACCATGGGAGGAATAGAATGCACAGTCGCAAGCTTACCGTTTTGACGATGCCGATCGCGTTCGCACTCATGAGTGCCCCTTTGGCGGTTGCAAAGCCGCTGGGCGATACAGGCACGGCAATCAAGATCGCGATCAACGAGTGGACCGGCCAGAACCTTACCGCCCACATTGCGGGCAAGCTGCTGGAGAAACTGGGTTACAAGGTCGAATACGTCACCGCAGGGACGCTGCCGCAATTCACCGGGATCGCAAATGGCACATTGGCCCTTTCTCCCGAGGTCTGGCCAAGCAATCTGGGAGATGTCTATCCCAAGGCAAAGACGGAAGGGAAGCTCGAGGAGATCGGCGAACTCGGCCTGCAGAGCCGCGACGGCTGGATCTATACGAGCGACACCAAAACCGCATGTCCCGAATTGCCCGATTGGTCCGCGCTAAAAAATCCATCATGCGTGCAGGCGCTCGCAACGCCAGAGACCTTCCCGAACGGCCGACTGCTCGATTACCCTGCGGATTGGGGGTCTGTAAGCGGAGCGGAACTGAAGAAATTCGATATTCCATTCACACCTGTCCCCGCCGGCTCGGAGGGAGCGTTGGTTGCGGAGCTTCAAGCCGCTGTCGCAGCGCACAAGCCGCTGCTGATGCGTTTCTGGTCTCCCCATTGGGTGTTGGCTGAGACACCGGTAGAATGGCTCAAAATGCCGCCTTGCGATGAGAAGGACCTCGCGGAATGCATCGTCGCCCCGCCGGTGATCAAGGTGGTGTGGGCCGGCTTCGGGCAGAAGTGGCCCGCTGGCTACCAGATGATGAAGTCACTCGAGCTCCATGCGGACGACCAGCAAAAGATGATCTATGCCGTCGACAAGCAGGGCAAGAACCTGGACCAGGCGGTCGATGGCTGGCTGGATCAGCATCAAAGCGATTGGCAGGACTGGCTGAAGGCAGCTCAAAACTGAAGGGACCCGATCGCGCTGAATCTGGGTGGCAGCCCAGGTTCAGTGCTTTTCAAAACCAGCGAAGACAAGTTCGACATGACCAATCTAGCTGATCGAGCAGGCAGCGCCGACAAGCCAAGCGCCAAGCTTCGATGCCGCAACCTTTGGAAGATCTACGGACATCGTCCCACCAAAGCGCTGGACACGGCGCTCTCGTCGACCGAGCCGGCTGCCGCATTGAAGCGTCGGCTGGAAGCGAGTGGGCACTTCCTTGCCTTGGCGGATGTGAGCTTCGAGGTCCAACAAGGCGAGATCTTCGTCGTCATGGGGCTTTCCGGTTCGGGCAAATCGACGCTGGTGAGATGTTTGTCGCGTCTGGTGGAGCCAACGAATGGCGAGGTCTGGCTTGGCAAAGAGAACCTTTTGGCAGCCAGCGAGCGCCGGATGGTGGAAGTCCGTCGCAAAGTTATGGGCATGGTCTTTCAAAGTTTCGGCTTGTTGCCGCATCTCAATGCGCTCGACAACGTGACTTTTCCGCTGCGCATGCAGGGAATGCCGCCGGCCGAAAGGATCAGGAAGGGCGAGGAAATGATAGCGCTGGTTGGCCTGCAGGGCCGCGAGCGCAGCATGCCGCACGAGCTTTCCGGAGGGCAGCAGCAACGCGTCGGTATTGCCCGGTCGCTGGCGGTCGGTCCGGAACTCTGGTTCCTGGACGAACCGTTCTCCGCTCTCGATCCCCTGATCCGGCGCCAGATGCAGGACGAATTCCTGCGGCTGCAACGCCTGCTCCAGAAGACCATCGTGTTCATCACGCACGACATCCAGGAAGCTTTCCGTTTGGCTGACAGGATCGCAATCATGCGCGAAGGCCGGATCATTCAGATCGGGACTCCGGCGCAGATCATGCTTCATCCGGTGGATTCTTATGTTGCAAGCTTCACCGAGGAAATTTCTCTCACAAAGGTCGTGACGGCAGGCTCCGTCATGGAGGCGATTCCCGGCAACTGGAATGCAGGCGAGGGGGCTCACCAGATTGATGAATGGATGCCGATCGAGGCTCTGTTGCCGCAGAGCATTGCCGGTACTCGATCGTTCGTGATTACACGCGAGGGCAAGGGACCAGTAGGCCTGCTTACCTCCGAGGTCATCGCGAAGGTTCTGGCAAAGGACACCACGCAGCGAGGAGCAACGTGAGCGCCCAGGAGGCCATGCTTGCGCCTGTCGAGAGCCTGCCCATAAGGTTAAGGCAATGGGTGTGGCTCGGTGTTCTCGCCTTCCTTGCGCTTTGCCTTGCCGCGCGGGCGTCTGCGCCATGGATTTTGAACTATCCAGCGGCCTGGCTGTTGCCGGTCGCATCCTTGGTAAATGGCATATTTGACTTAATCATTCCGGTTCTAACCCCGCCCTGCAGATTCCTGGCGGGGGTACTCGGCGCTGCCTTGAACGTGTGCAGCGCCACCCTGCGGTGGATGCCATGGCCGGCGACGCTCGCCCTTTTCGCGTTCGTCGGCTGGCTGGCGCGAGGTTGGCGGCTCGCATTGTTCATTGCGGCCGCGCTCGGCTACATCGTCGCTGCCGGCTACTGGCAGCAGGGAATGAACACCTTCTCCATGGTCGTTCTGGCTGTGCCGATTGCCGTCACCTTCGGCTTCCTGCTTGGAGTGGCAGCCCATTCGTCGAAGTACGTTCACGGCATGACGATGGTGATGCTCGATCTGTTGCAGACGGTTCCGGCCTTCGCATTTCTGATTCCGCTTTTGCTGCTTTTCGGCTTTGGACCGATCGTCGGGTTGATCGCATGCGTCGTCTACGCGGTCGCGCCGATGGTTCACTGCACGATGCTGGGGCTTGCCGGCGTTCCCGTCGCTCTCCTGGAAGTGGGCAGCATGGCTGGTTGCACAAGGGGTCAGCGATTCTGGCATGTGGTGCTGCCGACCGCCAAGCGCGAGATACTGACGGGCATCAACCAGACGACCATGGCCAGCTTCAGCATGGTCATCATGGCGGCCGTCATCGGCGGCTTCAATGACGTCGGATGGGAAGTCCTCAACTCGATGCGCAAGGCCGAATTTGGCCAGAGCCTTCTGTCCGGCCTCGTGATCGCCGTGCTGGCGATGGTCGTCGATCGGATCACCTTTGGATTGGCTAACCCGCGTAGCCACGTGCGTCCCGCTTGGGCACCGGCCTGGGTTCTTCTGGTTGTACCCCTGCTTATCGGCGCGCTGTTGCATGCTTCCCCTGGGGATATGGCCTTGATCGACAAGGTTCAAGGTGTCATCAATCCAGACCTCCTGAACCGCGTCGTGATTGGGCTTGTGCATGATTTTTCAGCGCCGCTTGACGCCTTCAAGGTCTTCGTTCTCTACCATTTCATGCTGCCGCTTCGGACTGGCCTGATTGGCGCTGTAACGCCTTTCACCTGGGGCTTTGCATGGACGCCTCAAATCAATGCGGTCTATTGCGTAACTGCGCTGACGATTTCAGCCTGGCTTTGGTTCGGGGAGCGATGGCGGTTGGCCACTGGCGTCTTGCTCATATCAGCCCTCCTTCTCTTCGGCTTCAACGGGCTTCCCTGGCTCGCCTTCATTGTGGTTGTGACGGCTCTTGGTTGGTCGGTTGGCGGTTGGCGATTGGCTACCTTGTCCGTCATTGGTACCTCCTTTGTGGTGAGTACAGGCCTCTACATCCCCCTGGGGCAGTCCCTCTATCTTTGCCTTCTCGCCGTGCTGATATGCACCTTGGCCGGCGGACTTCTCGGGATAGCGGCGGCCAAGAGCGACCGGGTCTCGGGTTTGATGAAGCCCGTCTGTGACACGCTTCAAACCATGCCTCAGTTCATTTTTCTCATCCCTGCCTTGATGTTTTTCCAGGTGGGCGAGCTGACTGGCCTGATCGCGATCGTGCTGTATGCGATCGTGCCGCCCATCCGCTATGTGGAGCACGGAATAAGGGGAGTACCGACGGACCTCGTGGAGACATCCCGACAGATCGGCTGCACCGCCTGGCAACGTCTGATTCATGTCGAGCTTCCCGTAGCCAAGCCAGTCGTCGTTCTGGGAGTCAACCAGACGATCATGGCCGCCTTGTCGATGCTGCCCATAGCAGCGCTCGTTGGCACCAAAGATCTTGGACAGCAGGTGTACATTGCGCTGAGCAAGGCGGACGCGGGGCAGGGCATGGTTGCTGGCCTGTCGATAGCATTCGTCGCGATGATCACGGACCGCATCATGCGGGCGACTGTCTCGACCACGGTCAAATCATCGCGCTAACGACTTGCTGCCTCAAATGCGGCTCGCATGACGAATTGGGTGATCAGCGCCGCAGCCGCCGCGGCCGTGGCGAAGACGAGCCGCTTTGGCAGCTGGCCGATAGATGCGCGACGGTGCCTGGTGCCAGTGCGCTTGCCCGAGTGGTCAGAACGATTGTGATCTGTCCAGACCCCTCGCTCCCCGCCGGTAGAATGCGCTCGAATGGCGACTATGACAGACCTGGCGCAAAATAGGACTACTATCCTCGACAGGTCGGCATTCAACAATTTAGCTAAGCTATGGAACCTTTCTTGGCCCATGCCCGTTACAAGCGATGGTGGATTGGGATGTCACCCTCTATCTCATGCAGGCGAGACTCGCTCAAGAGAAAAGGCGAAAGCTTCTTGAGGAGACCGTCAACGTGATCGCCGAAGCGCGCCAAACCATCCAACAGTCGATCGAGCTGTTGAAACGAGCGGATTTGAAGCCGATACTCGGGCCTCCACCGGATCCGGAGATTTAGCTCCCTTTGCGAAACCTTGTTTGCATACAAATGAAGTCGTGAGGCGACTATTGCGCTGCACGCGGCAAAACCGAAAAAATTGCGCTTAACCCTGGATGCAGACGACGGGAAGGCGTTCCCAGTTTTGGTCGTCAGGCGTTGCTGGGCAGTCCTGGAACCGAATAATGGCTGGGGCTTAGCGCTGCCCAAAGACAGAGAAACATGGTCAATTCTGGTGTAGAGGCTCGTCGTGCGCGATTTCTATCTTAAAGCCGTGTTCGTGAAGGATGTGCAGAATCATCGGCTTTTCCAGCCACGCTGGGTCTTTGTGGACGCCGCCGCAGAACTTTGGGTCTGTTGAAGGCGTCGTCGGACATTGGCGGCGGTACAGCTTATAGTCGACGCCATGGGCATGACTTCCCTCGACGGCGACGTATCGCGCATCCGTTTGCGGCATGGCGGCCATGTCGGCATAGTGTGTCCAAACGTAGACTTGGTCGGTAGCCTTGCAGATTGCGTCGAGGACAGCGACGGGATCGACCGTGTGATAGAGGACGCCCGCGGCGTGGATATAGTCGAAGTGATCGTTGTTCTTGGCGAGCCAAGGAACGAAATCGCCGAACTGGAAACGCACGTTCTTGATCCCAAGCGCCTCTTTCACAACAAGGTTTTGAGAAAACACCGGGTATTTGCCTCCAGCCCTAGCACCGATGTCGCGCCGGCCTGAGACAGCATGTAGGTATGGGCGCCTTCTAGCGGGCCGAGTTCAAGAATTCTCTTCCCGGCCACACCGCCAGCCTTTTCGATGGCCCACTGTACTCTGGCGTCTTGAAATAGCGGAACCGTGCCTACACCAGCCCCAGGCACGGCGCAGACCCATTCGTCCTGAAAAATTCTGACAGCAGAAAACTGTGTGGGGATGCCGGTTTCGTATGAGTCTTGAACGACATGCATGTCGGGAGAACGTCCTGATTTTTTGCTGAGAAAGCATTGCTAACATCATCGCCAACAAGTGCGCAACTCAACGCCGTCAATCCATCCCCACGACCCAAGCAACATCTCAAGGCTGCAATTTTTGCCAGGCTGCGCGTCGCCTCCGAGGCGGCTAAGCTCGGTCGCTTCGATTCTGCGAATGCCTCCGGCACGAATGTGCCGCTGCTGCCATAAGTCCACGGCCCTTCGCCAGAGACGATATCGACCAGCTCTTGCAATCTGCTGAGCAATTGGCACATCGCCGTATGCACTGAAGAATTGATGAACCGGCTCGGGCTCGTTATCGCCATAGGCGATGTAACCAAAGACGTCCTTTATTCAGTAACCTCTGCTACCTTCTGTCTGAGCGGCTTCCCGACTGCTGTCGAGCAACTCAAATCTCTTATGCCTTCATACGCACCTGGTGCGCATCGGCTTCCGTGCTGCCCCACCAACGCGCCATTTCCATCCCGCTCTTTTCATTCTATAGCGCGGCGGGACGATCCCGGGGGATAGTGAAAAAATGCGGCTTTCGAAAAAGTTTGTGGCGGCGTTCCGCAGCAATCCCGTCATCTACAGCCTCATCCTGACGCGCGACTGGCTCGTTTACCGTTTCTTTCGGCTGATGAGCCCCGCCAGAGGGCGCGCTTTTGCCGATGAACTGCGAATGACCGGAGCAAGCCGCTTATGTTTCGTCGTGGCATTCAACACCCCCTGGGTCGTCGATGCCCTGACCAAGGGCTGGCAGAAATACGCAAGCGGAATGCTGCTTGTCGTTGTCGACAATTCCAGGTCGCCGGAGGCCAGGCGCGCCATCGAGATGGTCTGCAAGGCCAGAGGCGTTCCCTATTTCGGCTTGCCGAGGAATCCGGAGCGTCACCCGAGCCGCTCGCACGGCAACGCTATGAACTGGATCTATTACAACATCGTTCGCCACCTGAAGCCGGAGACATTCGGCTTCCTCGATCACGACTGCCTGCCGATCGCGCCGCTGGATATTTCAGCGCGCATGGCGGGCAAGACCGGCTACGGCCTGAAGCTCATTTCCGCCTCCAACTACAAGTTCACCAGGTCCGCAGACGATCCGGGCTGGTTCCTTTGGGCGGGGCTGTGCTTCTTCCGATATCATGATTTCCAAGGTCTGGCCCTGGATTTCAGGGGGAACGGCGCCCGTGGTCTCGATACCGGCGGCAGCAATTGGGATCCGATCTATTCGCGGCTTTCGTCCGACTGTTTCGAACTGGCGAGCGAGGGTGAATTGCCCATCCATCTCGGCCAGCTCGACGTCAAATACCAGATCCTGGACGGGGCGATGCTGCATATCGGCAAGGCCTCGTATATGGGACCGTCCACGGCTCCCGAATACCGGCGATTGCTGACCGACCACATCTGGTCGCGCTATCTTGGCGGGCCGTCGGAACGTCTGATCGAGGTCTGACCGAGCGACAGCAATCCTCAGGCGGTGCTTGCCGTGGCATAGGCCTCGGAGGCGTGCCCCGGCTTGCCCGTCCCCTCGCACTCGGCACAGCGTATGCTGGTGCCTGGGCACCGCTGCCGATGCGTGCCCGCCGGGCAGCAATGGCCGTTCGAGCTTCGCCATCTGGGGCATTCGAACGTCATGCCGCTGCCGCCGCAACACCGGCACTCGCCTGTTTCAGAAAACGCCATTTTGCCCCAAACCCCTTCGGCGTGCCAGGCAACGCCGCTGCCCCATTTATGAACACCGCCCGGCGGGTCCCCACCCACCGTCCACCAACATTATCATATGTTAATTAAGACTTTTCTGAAGCGCGGATTGGACGCCGGCACGTTCGCCGGCAAAATTTTTCTCCCACACCAAGGAAGATCATCATAGACCGCAACTTTGCGCGGGCGCTTGCGCTTGCGCTTGCGCTTGCGCTCGTGCTCAAATCCGAGGGCGGCTGGTCGGACAACCCCGCCGATCCCGGCAGCGCGACGATGCGCGGCGTCCCGCTCGCAACATATGCGTCACTACGCAAGTTGATCCATAAGCAAGGAAGACAGCGACTTTGGCGTGTCTTTTCCCGACTTATCAGGCGTTACGGCAGGTGGAAGCCTTCACGAGGCACGTCAACTCGCTGAACAGGGCTTGGCCTTCCATGTCGAGGGTCTTATCGAAGCTGGCGAGCCCGTTCCTGAGCCCTCTTCGACCGAGAAATTGGCGTCAGAACCACCGTGTAATGACCTTTATCCTTGTGCCATCGAAGGCAAAGTACAAAGGCAACAACTTACCGGCGTGCGCATCGTCTTTCTGATTTGGAAACCATGGTCTTCAACGGCCGCGAAACCGTGTTTCACTTCGTGAGCCGGCATGCCGCCGTTCCGCCGCAATGCAATCGCAGTTCAGCCCTCGTTCGCCCCTGCTTCTTAGTCCCTTGGGGTTTCAGAGGAGTTTTCGTGATGATTATCAAGAGGGCTATTGTGGCCGTGCTCATGACCGCCGCTCTCGCCGGCTGTGAGACGCAGACCGAGGGCCAGCAGCGGGCCACAACCGGTGCGCTGATTGGCGGCGCTGGTGGCGCGCTGGTTGGCCAGGCGATTGGCGGCAATACCAAGAGCACCGTCATCGGTGCCGCAAGCGGCGCTCTGCTTGGCGCTGTGGTCGGCTCAGCCAGCACGCCGCAGCGTCGCGGCGACCAGCTCTGCCGCTACCAGGACCGCTACGGCCGGATCTACACTGCGCCCTGCGACGACCGATATTACAACGGCAATTATTGAGGCCGTACAAGCCCGACAGGTCGGCGGAGCATTGCCCCGACCTGTCACTTTTGCCCATATGCTGCGGCTAGGCTAAGGTCTGATGCGGGCGGGCCTTCGCGGAGGTCGCATGACGACGAGCCGCGCCGGCACGCTGAAAACTCGAAGCAAGCAGGCGGCCAAGCGGCTGCTCAACTATGAATCGCGCAACCGGCTGCGCATCCGCCAGATCGAGGCGTTCACCACTTTCCACGAAGCGGCCGACCGCAAGGCGCGCGACGTGATCGATATCTCGCCAGGCTGGAACCGCTACTGGAAGGCGATGTGCCCCCAATTATCGCTCGGTTCGACCGTCGCCAACCAGCCGCAACGGCCTCCGCTTCCGAGCAGAACCATCTTTCGCCCTTGGCTTGGCTGATCACAGTGACGCTGTAATATTTTTGGCCTGGCACGTGATAATGAGCTCGCCGCCCTGCACTCTGACACAGAGCGCTTGGCTGTTCTGACCAATCAGCAGACAAGGCCGCGACTGGGGACGCGCCGGTCCTCTTCCAGTGACTTTCCGCAGAGTGCGACTAGCGATCCTGAGCTACCCCGAGCGGCCCGCCTTGCTGATACATGAAAGCCTCAGAACGTCAGCTTTGGGAGAGAACGTCAACTGATCCCGAGTCTTGCGCGAGAATCATCTCACGGTTGGGATTCCTGCCGCGGCTAAACGTCCAGGGTAACCTCCCCGAGCGGGCGGGTGCAGCAGGCGAGTACGTATCCCTCAGCCTTGTCCTCTGCACTGAGGCCGCCGAGATCGGTCGTTTCCACGTCGCCGCTGAGCTTGAGCACACGACACGTTCCGCAAATTCCCTGCTGGCACGCGCTGGGAAGATACAGACCAACGTTCCGAGCGATTTCAAGCAGCGTCTGTGTCGAACGGCATTGATGGCCTATGCCTGACCGGGCAAAACGCACTGAAGCGGCTTGGTTCGCAGACGACGTCGGCGCCAGCCTTGTCAAGCCGCCGAAACTCTCCTCATGGCACCGATCAGGATCCAGGCCGATGCTGTGGAGGGCCCCTCGGATCGCCTTCATGTAGGGCTCGGGCCCGCATGCATAAACGCTGCGCTCCCGAATATCGGGGGCAAGCTTTAGCAGCATCGACTCGTCGACCAGGCCGACCGGACCGCGCCACTTATCTTCGGGTTTGGCGCAGAGGACATGGATATGAAAATTGCAGTGGTCGCGTGCCAGGTCCTCAAGCTCCTCACGGAAGATGATATCTTTTGACGAGCGAGCGCTATGGATGAAGCAGATGTCCTTGTCGCAACCATTGTCAGCGAGCGTGCGCAGCATCGACATAACTGGCGTTATGCCGCTGCCGCCGGATAGGAAAAGCGGCCGCTCACTCGCCAGGTCATCCCAGTTGAAGCCGCCGGACAGGCCATCGATCCCGATTTCGCTTCCCTGTTCGAGATTATCGTGCAGCCAATTGGAAGCGAGGCCGCCGGGCACACGCTTGACCGTTATCCTCAGGTCACCCGGCCGCGTCGGTGGCGACGAGATCGAGTAATTCCGCATGACCGGAGCACCGTCGATCACCAGATTGAGCATGATGAACTGGCCAGCTTTGAACTGGGCCGCCTGCCCGCTCTTTGGGGAGAAGACGAAGGTCTTTACGTCGTGCGTCTCCTGAATGACTCGGCGACAGATCAGCGTAAAGGGCCCGCTGGAGCGGTCGGAGCGGCAGGAAGAGGAGAAGGAACTGAAGGCGTTCATCATCTGGCTCGCGTTTGACGGGCCGAGATTGCCAGCAGACCTGCGTTCGATACAGTAGGTCCTCCAGGTGTTTACGATCGATGATATCGATCAACTTTCCAGCGACATGACAGCGAGGTGAAGCGCGCGGACGCCTTTCTTGATGATCGGCTCATGCCGGCGTCGTGCGAGGACCGCCGTATAGACTGGCTGATGCAGCGTTGGAGCTTCTTCGACGATGTGGGAGGAGGGCCGCTCGGCGGCGAAGCGACGCGCATCGTCGGCGCGCATGTAGCATGTGCCGCCGGCCCGCCTCAGCATATTGTCCGCCAACGTCTCCGAGCCCATCGAAAGCCGGCACGCGGTGAGGTTTGGCAGCACCTCCGCATGAGCCTTCTCAAGCGCCACCGTGTAACCGGGTCGGATGTAGTTGTCCGGGCTTACATCGCAAAGCCTGCGCGCCGTGGTCGAGACCATCACATATTCCTCGACCATGAGCTGATCGTATGTGATCTCGGGCAGGTAGCGAGGAGCATAAATCACCGCAATATCAAGATTTCCCAGGCTCAGATCCGATATCATCTGCGGCGAATAATCGGATTCGACATGAATTGAGGACCTGGGCAAGACTTGCAGCAGCATTTCGAGCCAACCCGGCAGGATCGAGCGGGTCATGCCGACCTGGGCAGCGACCCGCAGGCTTCCCTCGAATCTGTTGAAGGCGCGCACCTCGTGACGCGCCTGGGACCAGGTCGACAGCATCGAGCGCGCATAAGTCTCAAAACGCCGCCCTGCCGCTGTTGGCTCGGCGCCGGCCCGGCCGCGGTGGAAGAGCTGCGATCCGACGGCGAATTCCAGGTTCTTGATGCGGGTGCTGACCGTCGATTGAGTCAGCCCGAGGCGCTCCGCCGACCGGTTGAAATTCCGCGACTCGATGATGTCCAGAAAGGTTTCGACCTGTTCCAGTTGCATAGGCCAGCCAATCGATTTTTACGATCGAATCCGCCCGATCATACGCTTGATCCAAACACTGACAAGGCGGAAGTTCGGTGCAGGACCCAGGGCGTGCAGCGGCGCCACATCATCAAAGAGGGAAAAGTGTTCATAGTCGATTGCGATTGCCACAATTACTGGTCCAGCGCGACGGTGCTGGAGCCTTACCTGTCGGGCGTGTGGAAGGACATGTTCATCGAAGGCGAGAAGACCGGCCCTGTCGGTGCCTTTCCGCACGGCCATCGTCCCTGGTTTCATCCGCAGGATTTCTCCCGCAAAGATGTGCGGCCGAAAGTCGAGGCCGACAATTACCTGATCATGAAGGACAAGCACCTCGATAAATACGATATCGGAGTGGCAATCCTGACTGGCGACGAACCGATCGAAGCTTCGACGCTGGCAAATCCCTACTACGCCAGCGCGCTTGTAAGCGCCTATAATGACTACCAGATCAACGAATGGCTGCCGAAAGACAGCCGCTTCATGGGCTCCATCGTCATCGCGCCGCAGGACCCACGCCTTGCGGCCGCAGAGATCCGGCGGCTCGGCGCGCATCCTAGAATGGCGCAAGTTCTGGCCTCGCAGGGTTCGGTCCGGCCATACGGCGATCCGTTCTATCACCCGATCTTCGAAGCCTGCGCCGAGGTAGGCTTGCCGTTCGCCATACATCTTGGCGGACATGGCGGCATCAACTGGAACGCCGTCGCGCCCGCGCCCACCACTTTCTTCTGGGAGACCCATGCGATCCTGCATATGTCGGCGATGTCGCATGTCGCCAGCATGATCGCGCATGGTGTGTTCGAGAAATGGCCGGATCTCTACTTCGTCCTCATCGAGTGCGGCATAGCTTGGGTCCCCTCGGTGCTTTGGCGACTTGACGCCGACTACAAAGCCCTCCGCAAAGAGACGCCATGGCTGAAGATGCTGCCATCGGAATACAGCCGGCGCAACATACGCTTCTCTACCCAACCATTGGAGCAGCCGTCGAACGTCAACCACCTCTGGGCGATCCTGGAGGCGATGGACGGGGAGAACACTTTACTGTTTGCGTCCGACTATCCGCATTGGGATTACGATGACGTCAACACGTTGCACATCCCGCCGGAATGGCGCGGCAAGGTGCTCGGCCAGAATGCACTGGACGTCTATAAGCGCATACCCCGCCCACAAGCCGCCGCGGCAGCGTGACGAGGACCCAAATGGCTGAAAAAACGTATATTTGCCGCGCCGACGAAATCCAGGTCGGGACGCCATTCATCGCCAAGGTGCGCAGCCTGTCGATCGGCGTGTTCCGGATCGGCGATAGTTTCCATGCGCTGCTGAATGTCTGTCCTCACCGCGGCGCTCCGCTCTGCGAAGGGCCGCAATGCGGAACGACCGCTCCCGTCGAGGGACCCGAATTCATCTATCACCGCGAGAACGAAATCGTTCGCTGTGCCTGGCACGGATGGGAATTCGACATCAAGTCGGGTACGGCTTTGGTCAACCCGTCCGTTCGCGCGCGGACTTTCGCAGTCACCGTCGAGGCCGGGGGCATTTATGTCACGGCCTGAGTATCAGGTCAGCGGCGGCCTTGACGAGCGATTGGATATCCTTCGCCAACTCAGCCGCCTTATGCGCTTCATCGTTTTTGCTAATGCGGCCAAATTTGGGATGGATTGCCTGCATGTTTCGCTAACGTGACGAATAAACTGAAAAACAAGCGCAACTCGACTGGGGAACATCATGAAACACCAACTTCTTGCACCGGCTCTTGGCCTCCTGCTGCTGGCGCCCGCCACCTTGGCGTCTGCTGCAGACGTTACAATGCCGGACCCAAACTACGCCACCGCGACGGCGGTCATGAATGTGATCAAGGACGCGGCCGAGCAGGAGCTCGGGCTCGACGTGTCCACGGTCACCACCACCGCCGTACCGGTCATTTGGGAAGCGATGGACCGCAACAAGGGGGAGGTCGATATCTGGCCGGACGTGTGGTTACCGAACCAGCAGGGCCTCGTCGACAAATATGTCAAAGGCGCGGGTACCGTAAAACTCGCGCAGAATGGCTACGAAGCCAAGCAAGGCTACTGCGTGACCCAGGTCACGGTCGACAAATACGGCATCAAGGACGTCGCCGATCTCGCCAATCCCGATAACGCCAAAATATTCGACACCAATGGCGATGGCAAAGGCGAAATCTGGATCGGCGCTTCAGGTTGGCAGTCGACCAACATCGAAAAGGTGCGGGCCCGTGATTATGGCTTCGCCGATTTCTTCGATCTGCAGGTCACCGACGAAGCCGTAGCTGCGGCATCGCTCGACCGGGCCGCGAAGGCCGACAAGCCGTGGGTCGGCTACTGCTACGGTCCGCACCAGAATTTCGCCCGCTACAAGCTGGCCTTCCTTTCCGAGCCGAAACACGATCCAGCCAAGTTCGTGATGCTGCAGCCGAGCGAGGACCCTCAATGGTTCGAGAAATCGAAAGCGTCGTCCGCCTATGCTGACACCACCGTCCACATTGCCTATGCAGCCTCGCTGGCGCAGCGGCAGCCGGAACTGACTGCCGCTTTGGATCGGATTACTTTCAATCCGGACGACATCAGCAAATGGGCCTACGCTATCATCGTCGACAAGAAGCCGGCAGACGATGTGGCGAAGGAATGGATCAAAGCGCACTCTGATGAAGTGGCGAAATGGTTCGGTCATTGAAGTCGAGGACGGAAAATGCAGGCCCCAAAAGGGCCAATGCAGGCCCCAAAAGGGCCTGCATTGTCGCCAGGCCGCTAAAGCCCGTGATCGGACGGGAGCTGTAGCCGGTGGACGCCGCACCGGTCAGCGCATCGGGCGGAGCCGGCTCGGCGGACCGCGAAGCCGTGGCAACCCACGCTGCCGCCATCATCATGAAGGGCGTTTGGAAAATCTTTGGCGCCCGCGGGCCGGAGGCGTTAGCGGCGATTTTGCGCGACGGCCTCGACAAGGACGAAGTCGCCCAGCGCTTCGGCTGTGTCGTGGGCGTAGCCGATGTCAACATCTCGGTTCGGCCGGGTGAAATCTTCTGCGTCATGGGTCTGTCGGGCAGTGGCAAATCGACATTGATCCGCCATATAAACCGCCTGCTTGAGCCATCCGCCGGCGAGATTTTTGTCGATGGTGAAAACGTCATGGCCAAGTCGCCCGGTGAGTTGCGGGCATTGCGGTCCCGTAAGATGGCCATGGTGTTCCAGAGCTTCGGTCTGCTTCCGCATCGGACCGTGCGCGACAACGTCGCGCTCCCGCTGGAGATCCAGGCGGCTAACAAGCAGCGCAGATTCGATGCCGCAGAGGCGGCGCTCGCCAAGGTGAACCTATCGGGCTGGGGGGATCGTTACTGCCATGAACTCTCAGGCGGCATGCAACAGCGCGTAGGACTGGCCCGCGCTTTGGCTGCCGATCCGGCGATCCTGCTGATGGATGAGCCGTTCAGCGCGCTCGATCCGCTGATCAGGCGGCAGCTGCAGGACGAGTTCCTGGGCCTTTCGCGCTCGATGGGCAAGACAGTGATCTTCATAACCCATGACCTCGACGAGGCGATCCGGATCGGCGACCGCATTGCGATCATGAAAGACGGCGTGATCGTCCAGATCGACACGCCCGAGGAGATAGTCACATCACCGAAGCATGACTATGTGGCGAAATTCGTCGCCGACATCTCGCGCCTGAAAGTGATCACCGCCGGGCGCATCATGGAGTCGGTCGACAATTTCAGGAGCCGGTATCATCCGGAGCCGGACCTGGAGCGGTTGCGCAGAGTGGATTGCCGGGAATCTCTGGCCGAACTCGTCGAACTCGCGGCACAGGATGCCGCACCGCTCGCTGTGACTGATCGCGATGGGTTTGTCGTCGGTGTCATTGACAGGCAGATCCTGCTCGACGGTTTGCGAAAAGGAGAGACCCGTGAACGCCCATGATCCGGTCGCCGTGCGATCCATAGAACAGGCTCAACCGGCAGAAGACGGGCTCGTGCGGGAATTCGTCGTCCGCAATCCGGATTATTACGCAAAGGTGTTCGCCCGCATCCGGCGGGCTTCTGGTGCCGTCTGGCCGTTCAACCTGGGGGCCGCCCTGCTTGGGCCGGTATGGGCCGCAGCCCGAGGCATCACGCTGCTGTTCTGGCTCACGTTCTTCCTGGAGATGCTTGCCGTGGTGCAGATCGGCGTCGGCGCAGCTGGCAACCTCGGCGCGGTCGAGCAAGCGCGAGCCGAACGCGTCACCAAGCAGGCGCAGGCGCGCGCGGAACAGGCCAAGGCCGCCGAGGCGGCGGGGGCGGACAATGCCGCAGGACTGAAATCATCAGCGGCCGCTCTGGACAAAGCTGCCAGCAATGCGAGGCTGCAGGTTGAGGCCGCAAAGGCAAAGGCGCCGCTTGTAATTGTGTCCGGGCTTATCACTTTGCTCCTCGCCAGGCTGATCGCCGGCTTCCTCGGCAATCGGACGCTCGAGCGACGCTTCGCGCGCTGGCGTTCGAAGCCGACGCTTCAGCGTGGGCTCAATAACCCGCTGGCGATATGTGCTTTTGCCTTCTGTATCGCGGCTTATGGACTTTCGGCATATCGCTTCGCTGCGCTGACACCAGCGGTCTGGCTCACTGCTGCGCCCTCAAACCCCGAGTGGCAGGCCGCCTTGTCATCGGGGCTGGACAGCCTGATGGCAGCGGTGTCGCATCTCGGGGACGGCTTTTTCGGCGGCATCACAGGCGCAATATCGTTGGTGCTCGATGGCTTGGCCTATGGCCTGACGGGCATGCCCTGGCCAGTGACGATGGCGATCATTCTCGCCCTGGCCTGGCAACTGGCCGGCCCGCGCGTCGCAATCTTCACCGCCGCAGCGCTCGCCTATCTCGCCGTCCTCGGCTTTTGGGAAAAGAGCCTGGAAACGGTTGCCCTGTTGGGCACATCGGCCATTCTCTGCCTCGCGATCGGAATACCTCTTGGGATATGGTGCGGACGCCGGCCGCGCGTCTACGCGGCCTTGCGGCCGGTGCTCGACTTCATGCAGACCATGCCGGCCTTCGTTTACCTGATCCCGGTGATCGCTTTGTTCGGCATCGGCAAGCCGCCCGGCGTCATCGCCACGCTGATCTTCGGCACGCCACCGGTCGTGCGCTTGACAGCACTCGGCTTGCAGGGCGTCCCGCCAGCCATAAGAGAGGCCGCGCAGGCTTATGGCGCTACAAGATGGTTTCTCTTGACGCGGGTCGACCTCCCGCTTGCCATGCCTTCCATCATGGCCGGCATAAACCAGACCATTCTGATGTGCCTTTCGATGGTGGTCATCGCTTCCCTGATCGGTGCCAAGGGGCTTGGAGAAGATGTCCTCAATGCGCTTCAATATGCGGCCGTCGGGCAGGGATTGCTCGCGGGCTTCGCCATTCTTCTCTGTGCCATGATCATTGACCGTGTCGTGCAAGGAAGGGCCAAGTAGAGGCCTGCTGCTTTTCGGGCGCCGGCCAACACCTCGCGGAACCGGCCGCCACCAGGACGACAATACTCGGCGCTCAGAAATAATCCTGGTCCGGCATGCTCTCCTTACGCTTGGCGATGAAAGCTTGCAGCTCTTCATCGATTGCGGGATCAAGGCTAGGGTCCACATAGTCGCTTAGAAGCTTCTTCCACTGGCGATTGGCGCGCTGGGCGGCATCCAGGCCGCCTTCGGCATTCCACTGCTCGAACGAATTGTTGTCGCTGATCGTCGAACGGTAGAAGGCCGACAGGAAGTTCGACTGTGTATGGGCGCTGCCGAGGAAATGCGACCCGGGCCCGACTTCCTCAATGGCATCCATCGCCTGCGCGTTCACCGACAGGTCGATGCCTTCGAACAGACTCATCACCTTGCCGCAAAGATCGGCGTCGATGATGGTCTTCTCAAAGCCGGTAACAAGCCCTCCCTCCAGCCATCCCGTCGCGTGATTGATGACGTTCGCGCCGGCGAGAAGCGACATCAGCAGCCCCAAGGTCCCTTCCTGCTCCGCCTGCGCGTCCGGCAGCTTGGATGCTGAAAGCGTGCCGACTGTGTGGAATGGGACACCGACCCTTCGCGCCAGTTGACCGGCCGCCAAAACCATCTTTGCCGCTTCCGGCGTGCCGAACGTCGGCGCGCCGCTTTGCATGGAGATGGTGCTTGCAAAGCTCCCCATCAGACACGGTGCTCCAGGATTGATAAGCTGGACCAGCGAAAGGCACGCAAGCGCCTCGGCGAGCACCTGCGCCAGCGTGCCGGCGACGGTGCAGGGGCTCATCGCACCGGCTAACGTCCACGGCGTGCAGGCGACCGGCTGGTTGTTGCGGGCATAGACCTTCAGCGAGCCGGACATGTTGGCATCGAGCACCAGCGGCGCGTTGGTGTTCGACACGTTGTAGAGCACGCCGTTATTGGCAACGAAATCCGCGCCAAACACGATCTTGGCCATGTCGACCGCGTCCTGCGCTCGTTGCGAGCCGATGAACGCACCCATGAAAGCGCGGTCCGAGTGACGGATATGCGTGTAGAGCATGTCGAGATGCCGCTTGTTGGCCGGCAGGTCGACAGGCTCGCAAACGACGCCGCCCGAGTGGTGCAGATACGGGATCATCTGATGGATCTTCACCAGATTGCGGAAGTCCGAGATCGTGGCATAGCGCCGGCCGCGATCGAGATCATGCACGAATGGTGGCCCCCAGGATGGACAGAGCACGATGTTGTCACCGCCGATCACCAGCGTGTTCGCCGGGTTGCGGGCGTGCTGCTTGAACTGTGAAGGGGCGGTGGCGCTGATGATCCTGCGGCACATACCAGGCTCGAAGCGCACCCTAGTGCCCTGCACGTCGGCGCCGGCGTCGCGAAAGATATCTAGGATTTCGGGATCGTCATGAAACTCCATGCCGACCTCCTTGAGAAGCCGATCGGCATTTGCCTCTATCAGGCTCAACCCCTCTTCGTTGAGGATGTTGAAAGTGCCGATGCGGCGGCTGATATAAGGCCGCCGCGGCGCGAGCTGGGCCATGCGGTGGCCTTGCCTTCCAGAACGGCCCCCGCTTCGTGGTGCTGGAGCGTCGACCGTCGCGTCCTTGTCCATTTTTGTCTCCCTGATCAAGCGGGCATGAAGGCAACCGGCGCATCGGCCTGCAGGCCGCGCAGCCGCAGATTGTTCGGATCGTAAGGAGCTTTCTTCAGCTCCACCGCCGACAGTTCCTTGCCGAGGATCGAGACGGTCAGACCTTCCGCCACAACACCGGGCCTCAGATAGGCAAGGGCGATGGTCTTACCGGTCCGGAAGCCATGGGCGCCGGAGGTGATGATGCCTACCGGGCGGCCCGCCTGGATCACCGTATGGGCGTAGAAAGGAAGCCTCGCGCCGTCGTCCTCGATCTCAAGCATGACCATTGACCAGGAGCGTTTGCCGACGCGCTCCAGCACTGCCTCGCAACCGACGAATTTCCGGCCGTCCGTCTTGACCAGCGCGTCTAACCCGGCCTCCAGCGGCGTACGCTCGGTGGTTAAGTCGGCACCCCAGCTGCGATAGCCCTTCTCCAGCCGCATCGCGTTCAGCGCGTAGATGCCGAACGGGCGTAAATCGAATTGCACTCCGGCTTTGGTGATCGCCTCATAGAGCTTGCCGAACTGCGCGAGTTGCACGTGCAATTCCCATCCGAGCTCGCCGGCGTAAGACACCCGCAACGCGGCTGCCTTGATGCCCGCCACGCGGATGATCTGGGCCGAAAGCCAGGGGAAGGCTGGATTTGACAGATCGGCTTCGCAGAGCTTTCCAAGGAGGTCGCGAGCACGAGGGCCCATGATGGCGAGCACGCCCCGCCTTTCGGTGACATTGTCGATTGTCACGCCCGGGAAGGCCGCTGCGCGCGCGCGCAGCAGATCCTCATCATGCCGTTCCGCAAGCGCCGCGCTCGTCAGATAGAACACGCCGTCACCAAGACGCGTCACGGTAAATTCGGATGCCACGCCACCGTTTGCCGTCAGCACGTGGACAAGCCCAAGGCGGCCATGGCGCTCAGGCGGCCGGTTGGAGCCGAGAGAACTCATGAAGGCATCAGCACCACGCCCACTGATCTCGAACTTTGACAAGGCGGAAAGGTCGATGGCGCCGACGCCATCTCGCACCGCAAGGCACTCGCCGCGCACAGCGTCAAACCAGCCGGGTTTGCGGAAGGTGAGCGGCGGATCGCGGTCGGCGCCTTTGACGGCGAACCAGTTCGGCCGCTCCCAGCCATAGGCGGCGCCCAGCACCGCGCCTTGGCTTTTTTGAAGCTCAAGCGCTGGCGTCGTGCGGCGTGGGCGGCCCGCTTCGCGTTCCTCGTTGGGATAGTGGATGCCGAACTGCATGCCGAAGCCTTCGATCGCCTTGTCAATGCGATAGTCCCGGTCGGCGAAGTTGCCGAACCGGCGCGGATCGATGGCCAAGGCATCGCTCGGCGGCGACCCGTCGATGATCCAGTCGGCGAGAAAGCGGCCGGCGCCGCCGCCCTCCATCACGCCCATGCTGGAGCCGGTGAGGAGCCAAGCTTTGCCGAGACCGAAGGCCGGACCGATCAGCGGATTGGCGTCCGGCGTGAAGGTGATCGGACCGTTCACCACCGTCTTGATGCCGGCATTGGCAAGCGCCGGCACTCGGTCCATCGCAAGCGTGATGATGTGCTCGACGCGATCGAGATCCGGCGGCAGCAAGTCCATGCCGAACTCGGGCGGCACGCCGTCGATCGCCCAAGGATGGGCCGACTTTTCGTAAGGGCCGACGATGTAGCCGTCGCGCTCTTGGCGCAGGTACCAGCTCTCCTCCGGATCACGGATGATCGGCAGTTCCTTGGCGCCCCCGGCGGTACGCTCGGCGATCTCTGGAACCGTGTCGGTCACGACATACTGATGGAGCATCGGCACGACAGGCAGGTCGATGCCGAACATGGTGCCGATTTCGCGGCACCATGTGCCGGCCGCGTTGACGATATGCTCGGCGACAATGTCGCTCTGCTCGGTGCGGACGAGCCATTCTCCGGATGCTTTGCGCTCGATCCCCAGCACCGGATTGTGGCGCACGATCTCAGCACCGCGCGAACGCGCGCCGGTGGCCATGGCATTGGTCGCCAGAGTCGGGTCGACATGGCCGTCATTGGGCTCGTAGATGGCGCCGATGATCCCGTCCGTGTGACAGAGCGGATAAATTTCGTTGAGCTCGCCGGGGCTGAGGATATGGAAATCATGGCCGACGAACCGGCCGAGTCCCTGCACATGGCGGAATTCGTCCATGCGCTCCTTCGAGCGGGTAATGCGCAGCGCGCCGCTGGCATGGAAGCCGGTCGGCAGCCCGGTCTCCTCGGTCAGGATCTCGCGGTAAAGCCGCACCGAATGCGCGCGCATCTCCATGATCGTCGCGTTATGGGCGAAATGCGTGCAAAGCCCTGCCGCGTGCCAGGTGGAGCCTGCAGTCAGCTCCTGTCTCTCGACCAGCATGACATCGCTCCAGCCTCGCTTGGCGAGGTGATAGAGCAGCGACACGCCCATGGCGCCGCCGCCGATAACGACCACGCGGGCCTGCTGTCTCATGAGTTTTGCTCCGCGCTTGCGCGCATGCGCGACCCGGTTGGATCATAGGGTGGTTTGTCGAGTGGTCGCAGCCTGTAGCGTGTTCCAGCCACCGCGATCTCATATTCGCCGGCCAGCAGTTGCATCTTCGTCTCGTCCGGATCGCAGGCAACGTAGCCCAGGCAAAGGCTCAGGCCCGTGCGACCGCCGAGACCACCTGAGGTTGTCAGTGCGGCCAGTCTGCCGTTTCGATAGATGGGCTCGTCATGCAGCAGCAAGGGATTGGCGCTATCGACGGCGAAATGCATCAGCCGGCGCCGCACACCTTCGCTTTTTTGCTTCAGCAGCGCATCGCGTCCGATGAAATCATCCTTGTTCCAGGAAATTGCGAAGGAAAGGCCCGCTTCCAGCGGGGTATCCTTCGGCCCGATATCGTGGCTCCAGTGGCGATAGCCCTTTTCCAGCCGACAACCGTCCAGCGCGTAGTGACCGCAATAGGCCAGGCCATGAGCACCGCCCGCGGCGGCGACTATCGCCAGCACGCTCTCGGCATGTTCGACCGGCACATAGAGCTCGAAACCGAGCTCGCCGACAAAGCTGACGCGCGTAGCCCGGATGGTGGCGGTGCCGATATCGATGTGGCGCGAGGTCGAGAACGGAAACGCCGCATCGGAAAGATCGGCATCGGTCAGGCTCTGCAGCAGTGTGCGCGAGCGCGGCCCCATGACGCCGAGAACGGCTTCCGCGGACGTAGCGTCGAAGACCGAAACATTGAGGCCAAAATCCTCGGCATGCCGGCTGATCCAGGCAAGGTCCTTCTGCCTTGTCGCCGCGCCGGAGATCACGCGGAAAGCGTTCTCTCCGACCCGCGCGACCGTCACGTCGGCCTCGATGCCGCCCCGCGCGTTCAGCATCTGCGTATAGACGGCGTGGCCCTCAGGCCTGTCGATATCGGCTGTGCACAGGCATTGCATCAGCGTGGCCGCATCGCGTCCGCGCACATCCAGCTTGGTGAACGGCGAAAGCTCGAACAGGCCGACACCTGCAGCCATCCGCTGGGCCTCTGCCCTTGCCGCGTTCCACCATTTCTGCGCACCGACACAATAACCGCGTGTTTCCGCGCTACCGAACCAGAGCGGCCGCTCCCAGCCGGTCGGCGCACCGAATACAGCACCCGCTTCGGCGAACGCACGGTGAAAGGCGGAGCGCCTCACGTCACGTCCGGCCATCGGCTGCTTGTAGGGCCAATGCATGCGGAACAGGTCTGCGACTGCTTCTTCCATCCTGGCGCCGACAAAGGAGCGCGCTGCCGCGGAACGGTCGAAGCGCGCGATGTCGAGCGACCAGAGATCGAGCCCAGGTTCGCCGTCGACGATCCACTCGGCCATGGCCTTGCCGGCGCCTGCCGAGGACATCATACCTGTCGAGTTGAAGCCGGCGGCCACATAGAAGCCGCGCAAATAGGGTGACTCGCCCATGAGCGGCCTCGTGTCGGGCGTAAAACTCTCCGGCCCGTTCATGAAATGCCTGATGCCAGTCTGAGACAATGCCGGCAGCAGGTTCAGTCCCGCCGCCATGAATGGCTCGAACTGCTCCCAATCCTCCGGCAGTTCGAGGAACGGCCTATCGCCGGCCGGACCTCGGACGTCGAAGAGCTTGGCGTTCGGCTCGAACCCACCCAGCACCAGCTTTCCGGAATCGCCCTTGATATAGATACCCTCGTCGAGGTCGCGCAGTATGGGAAATGGATCCTGCAGGCCCGCGATCGGCTCGGTCACGACATACATGTGTTCCACGGCCTGCAACGGCACGGGAACACCGGCGAGAGCGCCGATCTCGCGCGCCCAGGCGCCGGCGCAATTGACGAGGATCTCGCAATCGAATGTGACGCCGGAGGCCAGCTTGACGCCGGCGATCCGGCCGTTGCGGATCAAGATGCCCGAGCAAGCGGCTCCTTCCAGAATGCGGATGCCAGCCGCGCGGGCCCGTTTCGGATAGGCGGCGCAAATATCGACCGGATTGGCCTGGCCGTCTTCCTCGACCCACAGCGCGCCTTCGACATCGTCCGCGACGATGCCGCACACTCGCTCCGCCACGCCGCCCCGGTCGACCATAGCAACCGTCAAGCCGCAGACATCGCCCATATGCGCGATGCGTTTCAGCTCGTCCATGCGCTCTGGGCGACGCGCCAGCCACAGCCCGCCGGTGCGCCTGTAACCGGACGCCTGTCCGGTCAGTTCCTCGAGGCGGGGAAACAGCTCAGTAGCGTATTGCGCGAGCCTTGTCAGGTTGAGGCTGGCACGCAACGGGCCGACAATTCCGGCCGCATGCCAAGAGGTGCCGCTAGTCAGCTGGTGGCGCTCCAGAAGGACGACATCGTTCACTCCCAGGTTGGCAAGATGAAACGCTATGCCGAGGCCAATGAGGCCGCCGCCAATGATCACGATTCGTGCGCTGTCATTCATCCTTGTGGGAGCACCTTCGCTGGATCGAACGCCACAATCTCCCGCCAAGCCGCTTGCGCTCAACCCAAATTTCGCGACATTAGGAAAACTTATGAAGCGTCACAGTCGGAGTTGCGGGTGAAGAGCGGCAGTTTCGATTTCAATCTCTTTCGGTCGATCGAAGTGTTCGTCGCCATCGTTGAGACCAGGCATGTCACGCAAGCGGCGCAGATGCTCGGCATGACCCAATCGGCGGCCTCACAGCATCTGAAGAACCTGGAAAGCGCGCTCGGCGTCAGCCTGATCGACCGCAATTTGCGCCCGATCGAGCTCACCAAGGCCGGCATCGCGCTGCATCGCCGCGCCGTCGCCATACTGGCCGAAGTCGAGGGCCTGCGCACCGACGCACGCCGCGTCAACGCCGCGCCGCTACCGCTTTTGCGCATCGCGCTCCTGGCCTCAATCGCAACCACGCTGGCGCCAGAGCTTTCAGTCCTAGCCCGCAAGCACTTCGGCATACCCGAACTCAGCCTGTTCGCGGGCCTTGCGACCGACCATGTCGCCCTGCTGCGAGCCCGCCGCGCCGATCTCGCCGTCACGTCCGGCGAGCTGTTCGAAATCGAAGGGCTGACGCGATATCCGGTGATGACTGAGAAGTTCCTGCTTGTGACGCCAAAAGGATTTGCCGGCGATGTCGGCGATATCGTCAAGCTGTCGAAGAAGCTCGCCTTCGTACGCTTCTCGCGCGAGACACCCGTCGGCCTGCGCGTCGACCAGCATCTGAGCCGCCTGCGCATCGAGATTCCGCGTGCTATGGAAGGCGACCGATCCAGCGTCGTGATGGCGCCGGTTGCCGCCGGCATGGGCTTTGCGATCCTGACGCCGACCTTGCTCATCGACGGCTTGGCAGAGGGAATGGAGATCGACGTCCACCGGCTGCCGTTCACCGGACTGTCGCGCAACATCCTGCTGGTGGCGCGCGAGCGCGAACTTGGAAACCTGCCAGAGGCTTTCGCCGCACGCACAACGGAAGTGCTGACCCACGCGATCAGCACCCGACTGCCCGGCCTTCCCGCTGACTGTTATACGGTCGACCGCCTTTCATCGCACAGCTAATCGGCTTCATCAGTTATCCTGATAGGAAAATTTGGCGGTGTGCGCGCCGCCCATTCCGTGGTTTCAATCTGAGAAACTTGAAGCATTGGAGACACGGCATGAACGCTCCGCATGTCCATTCAACTCTGGAGATCGATTGGTCCACCGATGCCATCGTCGATCGGCGCAACCGTTTCTACTCGGCCTCGCAGCGCAAATTCGTTCCCTACAAGGAGCCGCTGATCCTCAAGCGGGGCAGGGGCCAGTATGTCTGGGACGAGAAGGACCGCAAATATATCGACCTGCTCGGCATGAACCTGTGCATCTCGGTCGGGCACGCCCATCCTCAGGTGGTCAAGGCAGCCACCGAGCAGGTAAGCGAACTGACGCATTGCACAACCATGTTCTACCATCCGGTTCCGGCCCAATATGCCGAGGAACTGGTCGCGACAATGCCGGCCGGTCACGATTGGGTCGTGCATTTCACAAACAGCGGCGCCGAGGCGATCGATCTTGCGCTTCTGATGGCGCGCTCGCACACAGGTAGCATCGATATGCTGGCGCTTGCCTCAAGCTATCATGGCGCTACCTTTGGCGCGCAGTCGGTGACCGGTATAGCGGGGTTTCGCCATCCCGTGCTACAACTTGGTGGGGTCACGTTCGTGGCCGAGCCCAACCAGTATCGCGGCGTCCACGGTGAAGGTCTCGAGCCATATCTCGACGAAGTCGAGCGAGCTATCGCCACCTCGACCAGCGGACGGCTGGCCGGCATGATCATCGAGCCGGTGCAGGGTTATGGCGGCATCGTACCGATGCCCGCCGGCTATATTGCCGGCGCGTTCGAACGCGTGCGGGCGGCAGGCGGCGTATGTATCATCGATGAAGTGCAATCCGGCGTTGGACGCACGGGCAATGCCTTCTGGGCTTTTGAAACGCATGGCGTCGTTCCCGACATTGTCGTTGTCGCCAAGGGCATCGGCAACGGCATCCCGCTCGGCGCTGTTATCGCCAAACGGGCGGTGGCGGAGTCGATGGCGGACAAATTCCTGTTCCACACCTACGGCGCCAACCCTGTAGCCTGTGCGGCCGGACGCGCGGTGCTCAAGGTTATACGCGAGGAGCGGCTGCAGGAGAATGCGGCCACGGTGGGTGGCGCGCTAAAGGACAGACTCCAGGACCTCAGGAAGGATTTCCCGCTGATCGGCGATATCCGTGGACAGGGACTGATGCTCGCAATCGAGTTGGTGAAGGACCAGGCCACGAAGGAACCGGCGCCCGAAGCAACGCTGAAGGTGTTCGAAGCGACCCGGCAAAATGGCCTGGTCGCGAGCCGCTCGGGCCCCCACCGCAACGTAATCAGGATGTGCCCGCCGCTCTGCCTATCGATGGCCGATCTCGATGAGGTGGTGGACAGCTTCGTTCGTAGCTTCCGGACCGCGACATCTTGATGACCGACCGTCACGTTCTCGCAGCGTCTGTACGAGGGTCAGTAGCAGCACAGTCATCAACTTGCCTGCAGGGTCGTTGCGGGTTACCGGGATGATGACCCAGTAGTGGCCTTCGGCATTAACCGTGGCCATCAAACGCCGCGTTGACCCGTCTGGGCGTCAGCGCGGCTGGCTGCAGACCGGCAGAGCACAAGCTTTCGAGCCGCTGCGCCGCAAGGTGGTAAACCGGCGCGGAACGCATCGGTTCCTGCGATGTATTTGCCGGATAGCGAGACGCCGATGCAGTCGCTACCTGAAACTGCAGGACTGCGGGGCGATCAGTCTCGGGCCGTAGCGCGTCCGAAACATCCCATCTATCGCGAGTGCGGACGACTTGAAGCTAGCGGCGTCCAACGAGGCAGCGCTTCTTCGGCGAACGTCTGGTCGTCGGCAAAAGCGCTATTTCGCACTCGGTGGCTGGTTGCCTATACCGCACCTAGGCCTTGCCTCAAAAATTGCAATCGATGCTGATGCTGGAGTCTATCGAACGTCCACCAGACGGTTACGAGTGGAGCAATGGGCAAGGTCAATGGGTCGCACTTGCGTACATTCTAAAATAATGAAATACACGTCCTGTCTTCCGTTGGGGCATGGGCTGGGAAATGTATTTTCCGCGGTTTTTGGTCGGAATGGTTGCGACCGTTTGCACGGTGGCGACGTGGGTCTACACCGCCACCGGCTCCATGTGGGTCGCTTGTTGCTGGGCCATTGTGGCAGTGCTGCTTCTACAAGCTGTATACTTCTGGCTGGTCCTGTATCTCGTCTACGGCAACCGCAGCGGTAGTCAAGTTGATGGTTCAGACTCCCGTGAACCGGTGAGCGAATTCTCCAGATAATCGCCCTCATGCAGCGTTGCCGATCTTTGTTGCGCCTGCGCTTAATCAATCATCCGTCAATGGAACATCGGTGAGTTGATTAACAGGGGGGGCGCAAAGCCACGTCGGCGCGGCGTGCGGGAGCCGCGGGTTGGGGGTAATCCCTAGGAGAGGCCTAATAAACCCGTGCGTCGATCTCAGGATGCTGCGCGCATTCGCCGGCTGCTTAAAAACTCCATGATCTTTCGTGCGCTCATCGGTCGGCTGAGCGCATAGCCTTGCAAGATGTCGCAGCCCAAATCCTTGAGGATCTTGGCCTGCTGCATTGTCTCGACACCTTCGGCGATGACCTCCACTCCCAACGACCTGCCAATCTGCACAATCGATTCTACGACCTCGCGCTGCTGGGCTGACTCGGCGATTGGACTAATTAGCTGGCGTGCAATTTTAAGCCGTCGCGGTTGAAGTTTGAGCAAGCTGACAATCGAGGCGTGGCCGGTTCCAAAATCGTCAATTTCGATATCGATTCCAAGTTCCTTAATCTGGTTCACGTTCCAGACCATAAGCTCATCATTATCGTCGAGGAAGATTGATTCAAGAAGCTCGAACGAAACGGTTCCAGGTTTTATTGAGAGTGAAATCAGGCTGTTGATCAGCTCCTCGTCCTGCAGCCGTTTTGCAGAGACGTTCACCGACGCGCGCGGAACCAACAGCTGGGCTTTCTGCCACTGATCAAAATCGCGGAGAGTTTGTTCGAGTATCAGTCGGTCAATAATCGAAACGACATTCAACTCGTCCGCAATTTTCAGGAACCCGCTTGGCGGCTGAAGGCCGTTGATCGGATGGTTCCAGCGCGCCAGCGCCTCAACGCCGGCAACCTCTAGCGTTTTCGCGTCGAACTGCAGCTGGTAGTGCGGAACAAATTCGTTGCGTTCCAACCCCCCGAGGATCTCATCGGCCACCCGTTTAGTCCGAACGATCTCACACTGGAGATCTTCGGTGAAGAACTCATACCGATTGCGTCCCCGGCCCTTGGCCCGACAGAGAGCTATGTCCGCGTTGACCATCAGGCGTGGGCCGTCGACAGGACCGCCCGCATCGACTGCGATCCCGATGCTGACCCCAATACGGCACTGGTGGTCCTTATAGGGAACCGGCTCTCGCAATCTCTGTATGATCCGATCGGCCAACTGCTTGAGTTGGTCTATTGAGATGTCGCGGTTGCAGACTACGACAAACTCATCGCCTCCGACTCGGGCAACGAAGTCTGCCGACCCAACAGTCGATTTCAGCACCTTCGCGGTATGGATCAGCACGGCGTCCCCGACCGCATGGCCAAGCGTGTCGTTGATTTGTGTAAAGCGATCGAGGTCAAGATGCAGAAGTGCGGCACCGCTGCCAGCCGTCGACATTGTGGCGGCGTGAGCATCGAGCACGGTGTCGAGGTGGCGGCGATTTGGAAGGCCGGTCAGCGAATCGTGAAGCGCTGCATGCTCATTGCGCGCCGTCGCCGCCTCTAGCTCCGCATTCCTCGTTTCGGCGAGGTTCTTTGCTCGTTCCAACTCCCGCGTCAGGGCCACGTCCGCCGTCACGTCCCATTCCGCTCCGACCATTTTGTGGTCGGTATCGTCCTTGTAACTTTTGGCACGCGCGCGAAGATGTCGAATAACTCCGTTGGGAAGCCTTACACGATATTCCGAAGAATATATGCCGGTCGCGACCCCCTGCACGAAATCCCGCTTAGCCTGTTCAAGATCATCGGGATGGATCGATGTTGCCCACTCATCGAAGGTCCTCGGTTTGCCATCTGCCGGTTTTCCATAGATTTCGTTCAGGCGGTCGTCCCAGTATATGATGTCCGAGTCGAGATCCTGTTCCCAGACGCCGATTTGCGAAGCATCAAGCGCAAGCTCCAGCCTCTCTGAAAGCTGTGCAAGCCGTCGTTCGCTACGGCGCAGATCGGTGTAATGCTTATGCCGTTGTTCGAAAAGCCGCCCAGCAATGAGAATCGGAACCACGACCAGAGCGCCGCCGATGAGCATTGTAAATCGCAAAATCCATGCGTTCCGGGGCGTGACGTTCCAGCCACCCTTGGGAACGGCGGAAATCTGCCACGATCCTGTCGGCAACCGCACCTCGGCCGTGACGGGATTGTCTTCCGCCACGCGCGCGGGACCATAAAATCGCGCGCCGCTTCGTCCCAGAGCGTCCTTGCCGGTCAGAGCGATCTCGATCGACAATTTCTTGTCTAAAAGACCGCTGTCTTCATAGAGCCTCTGAACGTCGATCACGGCAGCCACTATGCCCCAGAATGTCTCAGTAGGGCGGTCCTGGTCAAGGAAGACAGGGAATCGGCCGATAAACGCCTGGCCTCCTTGTTTGAGCTCTACGGGCCCGGCCAAAACCAGTTGTTTGGTATCGCGCGCCCGAAGTGCCGCTTCACGAAATTTTTCGTCTTTGCGAAAGTCCAATCCAACGGCCTTTTCATTGCCTTCCATAGGATACATCAACGAGATGACCAGGCCGGGGGCACCGGCAATGTTTCTGACGCTTGTCTTCTCGCGTAAGAGGCTCTCTGCCAGCTTGGCGAAGCGGGCCTGGCTCATATTCGGTTCGGTAACGATCGTCGCGATCAGACCACGCGCCAGTTGAAGGTCTCCATTGACATTGCCCTCGAGATTGGCGCGGACGAGGTTCATCTCCTTCGCAACGTCAACGCGCAATGCCTGTTCGGCAACGATACTGTTTTGACGGTCAGCAAAAATTCCCGCAATCAGCAGCACGACAAAGGCAATCGCTGCCGGAAGACTGGTCCAGGTCATCAAGGTGCGGGAGCGCTGATGAATGGCAAATGGCAAGGTGGAATCTCGGTCGGCCTACATTCCGACCGGTGCAGAGTATAGCAGCAGACTTAATCGAATGTTGGTTCCTCTGCTCAAAATTTAGAAAGGGCCCCTCGAGATCGACGCTGATCTGCCAGTCCGGACGATTGATCAACGAGGAAAGCGAAACGGTCGGAAGCGCGTGTCGCGCCAAGCGCGGGCACCAGGCCAGGCGCGATGGGTTCGTAGTGGCCTCCCAACAACTTTTGCCCGACAAACTGTCCGTCGCGGTCCTTCCGGCTGACGCGGGTAATTGGACGCCAGCTTGTCGGAGTCGACGCAGATGGTGCGACCTCAAGGGCTCAGGGCGTCCAGGGCCCTTTGTGCTGCGATGAGGTCGACGATTGGATACCTAGTGTTAAATGTGTCGACCACCGCTTGCAGACGCGTCGCAGCCTCATGGACACGACCTTGACGTGCCAGAACTGGTGCCAGTTGCGTTGCGGCGCGAAGCTCGAAGAGTCTCGCTTGCTGCCGACAGGCAGTGGCAATTGCCGTTTCGAATAGTTGTGTGGCACCCGTCAGGTCACCTCTGCCCGCGGCGATTTGGCCACGAAGGCGAATGCATTCTGCCAGGTAGCTCGCTTCGTCCGTATCGAGAACGAGCGTATCGACATCATCAAGCATCTGCGATGCCTCTTCGATGCGACCCGCGCGCACGAGAAGATCACAAAGTTCGCATGCTTTCTCAGGGGTATGAAATACGACGCCGTGCGCACGCCAAATAACCAAACTCTCCCGGACGTCATCGATGCCGGCATCCAGTTCACCTAGATGCGAGCGGGCATGGCCACGCCACCTAATGCCGCTGCTTCGACGCGCCGTATAGCCATGCAGTTCGCAAATCTCGACAATCTTCGTAGCGTTCTCAAGGACTTCCTTGTATTGACCAAGTAGCGCGCACAATTCGCAAAGCCCGAGAAGACGCCACGCGAGTTCGAAAGGCTTATCGACCTGGTCAGAATTTCGAATTAGGCGCTTTTTCTCTTCGACCGCATCGTCAAAGAAACCCAATATGATCAGCGATTCGCTAAAATATTCCTGGGCAGCGACACGGAGTTGATCGAACAAGATACCCCGATTTGGGTCAATATGATCAATCAAATCTAAGCCATTCCGCAAAGCTTCAGCTGCCTGCGGTTGTTCTCCCCGGCTATAATGAGCCATCCCCTTGGTTGCCCAAAGACCGCTTAGATAGGCCGGCGGAAGGAGATCGGCACAGTCTGCGAGCTGCTTTTCCGCCAGGGTCAGGTAATCGTGATTGCGCCCAGTGGCATAAAAAAATGGAGCGGATGAAAGCGCAACGTCACATTGCAATTCGACCGATGCAGTGTTCGCGGCAGCAAGACGTGCATCTTCAAGCGTCTTCCCAAGGCGCTCAGAACGATACCCTTCAGCCTGCATCAAGGCATTGGCCATTGCAAGGTGGAGACGTGTCATCCGTTCGGCGCCGCCGAGCACATCGCCAACTCTCCTGCCGCAGTGAATAGCACTGGCAAAGTGCGATACGGCTTCCCTGATGGCAGCTCTGGCCACGGCGGCCACTCCCGCCTTTTGCCAGTAATCGAGCGCGCCTGCCCAATCCCCAGCTTCCTGAAGGTGGTGCGCGAGGAGCTCGGGTTGCGTTTCAGTGATTTCGGTCCACTTTTCTTCCAATACATCTGCGACACACTTATGCAGCTCCTGGCGCTTAGCGCGCAGCAGCGTGCCATAGGCTGCGTCCTGAACGAGCGCATGCTTGAAGAGGTAAGTGGCCAGTGGCGGCGTCCCGCGGCAGAACACCAGACCAGCGCCGACGAGTTGATCCAGTGCGTCATTTAGCTCAGCGGCATTTCGCTGTGCGACTGCTGCCAGCAATTCGTAGGAGAACTCCCGACCGAGAACCGCGCCGATTTGTGCGACCTCCTTAACAGCTGAGCCGAGGCGATCGAGCCGCGCCATCAACGAGGCATGCAGCGTGGCGGGAACGTTCAACGCCGTGGCGGCAGCTCGTGAGAGCACCGTCTTTGCGTTGCCGCTCTCCAACACCGCCTTGGTCAGCTCCTCGACGAACAGTGGCACCCCATCCGTGCGCTCGATGATCTCCGCGACCACGTCGCTCGGCAGCTCTGCGGTGCCGACGACCCGCTGGACCAGCGCGGCGCCTTCACGACGACCGAGCCGATTGAGGACCATAACCGTGACGTGCGACTGCCCGATCCACGGTGGTTGAAACTCGGGGCGGAAGGTGAGGAGAAGCAGAACCGGCAGGCGCGGCACCCGTTCGATGACTAGGTCAAGCAGCTCGCGCGAGCTGGGGTCGATCCAGTGCACATCCTCGAAGAGCATCAGCACTGGACCTTGTCGCGCCAGATCTTCGAGCTGCCTGAGCAGCGCATTGAAGGTTTTCTCTTTCTTACGCTGCGGCGCCAGTTGGAGAGGCGGGAAACGGCCGTCGGTCGGCAACGACAGCAGCTCAGCCAGCAGCGCCCCATCCTCCGACGAGGCCGGCCCAAGCAGGGCGCCAAGCTTATCCAGCTTCGTCTCAGGCGGGTCGTCGCGCTCCAACCCGGCAGCGCGTTCTAGCTGCGCAATGATCGGGTGGAGCGCGCTGTCTTGACGGTGCGGCGAACAGAAATAGCGCAAGCGGGTGTGTGGCTCGTTCTGGATCCGCTCCTGCAAGATGAGAGTGAGGCGCGATTTTCCGATGCCGGGCTCGCCTGAGAGCAGCACCACACGACCTTCACCACTTTTCGCGCGCCGCCAGTGGCGCTGCAGCAGGTCGACCTCCTCCTCACGCCCGACCAGCGGCGTCGGCATCGTCCCATGCATTGCCTCGAACCGGCTTTCGACAGCACTCTCACGAATCACTTGATAGGGATGAATCGGCTCCGGAAAGCCTTTCACCTCGAGGGCGCCAAGATCGCGATATTCGAAAAGATCGCCGACCAGCTGCCGCGTTTGCGGCCCGATCACGACCGCTCCGGGTTCTGCGAGAGCTTGCAGGCGGGCGGCGAGGTTCGGCGTCTCGCCCACGACGCCGCGCTCTTGCCCTTCGCCGGCGGTGATCAGATCGCCAACGACGACTTGTCCGGTGCCGATGCCGATACGAACCCGCAATGGCTCGGGCTGCGGGAGTCGCCTGACGGCATCGACGAGAGCAAGGCCAGCGCGCACCGCCTGCTCGGCGGCGTTCTCGTGCGCCTGCGGGTAACCGAAATACACCAAAACTCCGTCGCCCATATATTTGGCGACAAAGCCGCCGAAGCGGGCGACCGTAGAGGCGACACAGCGGTGATACGCTCCGATGATCTCACGCAGATCCTCGGGATCCAGACGCGTCGCCAGCGCCGTCGAGCCGACGAGATCCACGAACATGACGGTCAGCTGTCGACGCTCTGCGCTTGGCTCCCGGCTGCGGTTCTGAGCCGCAATGTCATCGGTGCTCGCGTCGGGATGTCTTGACGACGGCCCCAGCGTCATTACCGCCTTGAGGAATCGCTTGCGATGACCGAGGAGCATACCGAGCTTCTCGAGGTCGGCATCGGTCAACTCCGGCAGGACTTCCGCGTCGATCGCGTTGTCGCGAAATGCCTGCTCGTATTGCTGGAGGCCGAGGCCTCGCAACCAAGCGGCAACGTCCACACAGCTCTCCCAAGGCTGAATTCGGTTCCTCAGCCGCAATATATTAGCTCAGATGCCAGAAGAATGCTGTAGATTCGGATCGAAGCTGGAGGTCCCACTCGAAGAAGCGCGGCTTTCAGTTCGGCCTAGTATCGCGGCGTGGCCAGCTTTTGGCAGGCGGTCGTTCCATCGATTGCCTCCCTCCGACACCGGACATCGCCGGTTCAGCCAACCGGGAATTGGCGCAAGCGCTCTTTCGCCAAAGGCCATGCGCTCGCCGGGATCATCTCCCGCGGTTCTTCCAACCGCCGGACCTTCATAACGACGGCGGCACCATCCGCGCATCGCGCGGGCGGGATGTCTTCGCGAGGTTCAGCTCCTCGCCGACCGGCGACACGCACTTGAGCTTCCCGCCCATGATTTTTCCGGAAAGCACAACGAGACAGTGCGCTATTTCGAGCGCTGGCTGCAAAAAAGGGAGTTTTCCTTTGCAGAGGATTAGTGCGCCGCCTCTCCCGACGAAGTCCGAAGACTCGCGGAGAACTGGCGAGCAGACTGCATTGTCAAGCGGAATGGCCGGTGGATGCGGTAACAAGGGTACAGAAGACGCCGAGACAGTTTACCTGGTCGCCAAGCCCTACCAGCACCCGTGCGCTGCGCTCGTTCACTTGCACGAACCAAGGATTGCGAGCGCCTTCGACAAAACGTCTGATGAAGTCGGGCCGATCAGAAGGCTCGATGACCGGATCGCCGAGTGCGAACCGGTGCTTCATCTTGGTTTTACATGTCATTCTGCTAATATATAATAAGAGCACACCGCGCGAGGCGCGGTAGTTGGAGGATGCCAGTGCGAAACCGCTGGACCATTCTTGCTGTTTTGTTCGTCACTCGTGCCGCCTTCGTCTTTCAGTTTGGGAGCGTAGGGGTCCTCGGCCCGAGCCTCGCCGATATTGGCACCCTTATTGGCCGCCACGTCCCCTGGCAGTGCCAGTGGCGCGCTGGACTTCGGCGCAGTCGTGCTCCTGGTTTGCCCAGCCAATTCTGTGGTTCTTCCGCAATATCGTTGCTGGCCGGAGCCGGTCTGCCCTCCATCGACGTAATCGCGGAAGCAAAACTATTGGTCTCCACGGTGGAGAAGCTAGTAACCAGAGACCGGAACACGGGAGGATGAGATGACTTTCAATCATTGTCTGCTGGTCGTTGTTTTCACGTCCCTCTGCCTCGGATCTGCCCAGGCCCAGTCCGCGAAAGAAGCGATCGAAGCCGCTAATGCAGAGTTCGTGAAAGCATACAACAGTAAGGATGCGGCTGGGGTTGCATCGAAGTACGCGGAGGACGCGGCTGCATTCCCGCCAGATACGGCGCGAGTCGACGGCCGCCAGAATATCCAGAAACTATGGCAGGGCGCGATCGACATGGGCATATCGGAGCTCAAGCTCACCACGCTTGAGGTCCAGGAAAGCGGGGGTTTTGCATATGAGTCTGGGACTTTCTCCGTCAAGGCACCGGGTAAGGATTCGAAGTTGGTGGATGAAGCCGGGAAATACGTGGTGGTCTGGAAGAAAGGACAGGACGGCGGCTGGAAGCTCTACCGGGACATATGGAACTCCGATTCCGGGAAATGATGGATAGCTGGTGCCCAAGCAGGTCATTTGCAGGAGGAGCACATGGCGAAACTCACGGTTGACCAAT
This sequence comes from Mesorhizobium sp. B1-1-8, assembly GCF_006442795.2. NCBI lineage: Bacteria > Pseudomonadati > Pseudomonadota > Alphaproteobacteria > Hyphomicrobiales > Phyllobacteriaceae > Mesorhizobium > Mesorhizobium sp. B1-1-8. The sequence goes on along the minus strand of NZ_CP083957.1, from coordinate 335,959 downwards.
ACTTGATGACGGCGGCCGCGCGACTTGCCCATCTGACGCAGATTTATGCGATCATTTTTTTTGCCAGTATCGCGAACATGGTCGCGATACTGGCGTACGGACCATCAGCAGGACTAGCCGCCAGGGTCGCGCTCGCGACGATCGTGGTCGCAGTCACAGTTTATGGTGTCTTGGCAGCCAAGGCTGCCATGGATGACTTAAAGGCAATGCTGGACGATGCGGTCGAGGACTTCTCGGCTAGCCGCTTCGGCGATCACCTTAAGCAGATACCTGTGGTGCTGTTCATCGGAGTAAGCATCATCTTCGTTCTTGCGATGGGGGTGACGCAGCTATGGGCGATCATTTCGGCCTGACTGGGCTGATTTCGAGCCGGAGGACGCGGTCAATCAGATGGGAGGAAAGCTCGCCACGTCGATCGGCGGCGAGAACCATGCCAATTCTCTCGCTAGCTTATATGTGATTGCCCGCTGAGGCGGCGCTATTGGCAGTAACCATGAAGGAGCCAGGTCCTCCGATAACGTGCCGCTCGTAACATTCCGGAATAGTCTCGCCATTTTCAACGGCGTGACCGATTGGCAGGCCGTTGATCACGATTGATTTCTGAAGCGGCCTGACAGGAAGTTTGTCCAAGGCTTCCTACCACCAGACTTGAGCCTATCGCATCCTGGCGCCCGCCGTGGCCGAATGCACACTATGGCCGCCGCTACCCTCGCCAAGGGCGGCGGCATCTCATTAAGTGAGGCTGCTTGCGCGCGCTCGAACGCTGCGCCATCCTGCGGCTTATGAGCAACGCCTTAAATTTGCCGGCTGAATTGCGACAAACCTTTTCTGCGCAACGTCGACTTGTTGTCGACCACGCCGGCAACGAGCTCTTTGTCGGCCTGAGCCGCGACGAGTCCGAGCGACTGGCCGGCTACTGGCGACAACCGGCGAGCCTGGATCATCAGGAACGTAGGGACAAGATTGCACTGGAGGAAGGGCATCAACGTGCCAGGATTTGGTGGCAACGAGCCCTCCTGGCTCAAGACGGGTCAAATGTGGAAATGTCAGCGGAACAAGCTTTCGAGATTGGCAGGTCAGCTTGGGACCGACGACGAGCCCTTTCCGGGGGGCCGGACCATATCCTGGATTTTGATAAGATGATTGCCAAGGTGCCGCGCGACGTTAGACTGGCGGCAGTCCATGGTTGGCTCAATGCATACGATGATGAAGCTGACCGATTGCGTGCCGTGTCCCGCAACTGAATTCCCGTCACGAACATGGCGTCTACATCGGGCAAAAACCGCATATGGTGCTATGCAATTGCCAACTGCCGCAAACGGGATCATGCTGGGACGGGTTCTCCCCGTCCTAGGTGTCCCCCCTAGGCCCGGCGGCTTATCACTCCCCAAGATTAGTTGGCCGCCGGGCCGCCCTTCATGGGCTTCTTCCTACCGCCGCGGCGGTCGGCGTAATGTCAGGCGTGTAGATGACGCCGACTGCCTTGCCGCCGCATCTGGCGCACCGAAGCTTCGGCTTCAGATCGCATTCCATTGCCGGCGCGTCTGGCACGAAACGGTCGCGGAGCTTCACCAGGTCGAGCACCTGGCTGTGATGGCACGGGCTGGTCTGGCGATGCGCTGTCACTTTCATGCCACCGTCGACCAGCGTTTGGAACGTCAAAGCCTTCCCATAGCGAGGCGTTGCGAAGCATCTCCTCGCCTTCAGGAACTTCACCCGACCGACAAGGGCCAGGCTTCAGCCATTCGGCCTTTTCCTTCTTCGGCGGCGGCGCGCCCTGCGGCCAGCAGGTCGATACGCGCGATCTGCGGCAAGTCATCTGGCACGAGCAGCCGGGGGCACGAGCCGCTGGAACTGGGTGCATGAGCAACCGGACGCATCACGCCGCTGCTCGACGAGCCGACCTAATGCGGCGGTTGGCTCATGACGAAGGCGGTAGCACCACCGGGCGATTTCGAGAAAAGCTTTCCGTTGGAACTTCGCGGCAGAGCGCCCGTTTGCTTGCTGTGTTTAACAGGAGACCACAGACCATGGATTGGAACCGCGTCGAAGGAAACTGGAAACAGGTGAAGGGCAAGGTCAAGGAACAGTGGGGCAAGCTCACCGACGATGACCTGGACCGCATCGCCGGCAAGCGCGACCAGCTCGAAGGCAAAATTCAGGAACGCTATGGCCTCGAAAAGGACCGCGTCCGCCGCGATGTCGATGACTGGTACAACATGCAGGGCTGGTAATCACTAGCCGGCAGGTTGGCGAGCGCAGCGGAGCTAGGGCCGCTTGCTATCGCTCGCAGGTTGCATGATGCTTCCTGCGGGGGAGGGAGATGCAGAGGTTTCTTTCGCATCTGGTTTGGGGTGTCAGTCCCATGGATATGTTTTTGGTCATGGCACGATGAGGTGCTTGCTGGGGTTCGATCTCACCGGGGCAAGCGCTTGGTGCGTCACCGACCTCTATCTGCCGGTCAGGCGTCATGGGCATACCGCCGAACTGATGTAAGCGTGCCAGCGGCGCTTGCGGCGGCAATGGCCTTGGTTAGTTGGGTTGTCACCGCGTTTGGGGGTATTCAACTAAAGGGATACCCGTTCCTTCAGCTCAGGATCAGAAAACTCCGATTCGACAACAACCCCTAGTCTAGATATTCCATAGTCGAGGCAGCGGTGTCGCCGCCGAAGGGGAGGAAGAAAGGCAAAGCCGAATGATTGAAACCTGGCCTTGGCGGGGCTCGTGAGAACCGTTAAGGGCGAGGAGACGCTTCGCCACGCCACGCTGCGGGATTTTTGGGAGGAGACTTAAATTGGGCAGGGTAGATGGCCGGCACCAGATCGGGGAGGTTACCCTGGGGCAATCAGGCTGTGAGTATCCGCCGACGTTGCTGTTGGTGCCTCTCGAAAATCGCGACCTTGTCGGGATAGCCGATCCTCACCTTGGCTTCGCATCGATCACACCTGAACCTGGAAATGGATTTCAACCATGAGCCTTTCCGTGTGATCTGCTGCCCGCAACTGGGGCACGCGAACGTCAACGCTACATCCCGCAATTCGTCTGATATGGGCATTTCACTGATCCTCGCCACGCTTTTCGAAGCGCCTACGACAGAGGGGACGCCTCTGGCCGCCGGCGGCTGTTAACTCCAAGGTCCGGTGCCAGTTTCGGCGCAGACCCCTATGTGCTCCGGTTAGACTTCGGTCTAATGACCGTCTGTGTCGGAAGGCACACCGAAGAGCAAAACTCGCCGGGCGAAGACCCCAACAGCCTCAAGCCCGGCGAGCCTGCAACCTGATCACAATGCGCAATCAGGACCGGGATCAACCGGCCGAAAATGCGTCGCAAGCTGGATACCAACTTTCTTTCCCGAAATGGCACATAAGCTGGTGGAAACCGGCCAGTTCGGGTTTTGATGCAGGTTCACTAATATTACGGTTGCTTCAGCCGATTCGTATCCCCGGATCGGTCAGGCCCGGCGGTCAACCCAACGCCACCCCAACGGACTGCCGGGCCGCCAGCGACGACGTTTCAGTGTTCATTTCCCGATGGCCTCAGACCGCTTTTCCCGCGCGGATCATCAGGTCGGCCGCGATCGGCCGGCGCAGTTTTTGCTGCAGCGGATGAGCCTGAAGCGTTGAGGCTGGGTTGACCGTTACGCTGATCAAGCACCAAGGTCTGACTTCCCAACCCAACCCTGCATTATGCGGTCGGCCAGTATGGCGAGAAACGCAATCGACAGGCCAGCGATCAGACCCATGCCGGCATCGGCCTTGCCGAGCGCGACATAGACAGCCTGCCCAAGATCGCGGGTGCCGACAAGCGCTGCAATGGCGAGCATCGACAAGGCCGCCATGATGGTCTGGTTGAGCCCCAGCATCACCACCGGCAGCGCCAATGGCAGCTTGGCGTGGAGCAGCGTCTGTGTCGGGGTCGCGCCCATCTGCTCGACCGCCTCGACGACATCGACACGCACATGCCGCAAGCCATGTTCGACGTAGCGGATCGGCGGCACGATGGCATAGAGCATGATGGCGATCAGCGCGGTGAATTCCCCGACCTTGAAGAACATCAGCGCCGGAATGAGAAAGACGAATTGCGGCATGGTCTGCAGTGCGTCGCAGGCCGGCTTCAGGATGCGCGAGACGCGGTCGCTGTAGGCGGCCCAGACACCTAGCGCACCGCCGATGGCCAGGCACAGCAGCACCGCCAGCGTACAGAGGTAGAGCGACTGGATAAGCTGGGGCCACAGCCCGCTGACCAGGATCAGGGTAAAGCCGGCAAGCGCGAAAAGGCCAAGTCCGATACCTGCCACCTGTGAGGCAAGCAAGGCGACGCCAAGGATAAAGACCGGCCAAGGCAGACCGAGGAAGCCGGTGAACAGGATCAGGCCGGCCGCCAGCGCGACCATGCCGGCCCGCCACCCGAAGCCGCGTGTCGATAGCGCGGCGGCGGCCAGGATGAGCGCGCAATATCCAGCCGCCATCGACGCCGATAATGCAAAGCCCCAGAGCGCAGGTGTCGGCTCCCGAAATGCCGATCCTGAGCGGCAGCAGCAGGCTATAGAGGACGCTGTTGCGCACATCGTCGAAGAACCAGGCATAATCGCGCACCAGGCCGAGCAGCCATTGATTGACCCCGCCGACCTGCATGCGCAGCCCACTGGCAGGCAGCAAGCTCTCGTCAGGCCACAAGACACGAATGGCAATCGACAGCGCCGCGGCAAGCAGCAAGAACATCGCCAACCTGCGGCCGGTTATCCATGTCATGGCGGCCGTCGGTCCGGTCGGTCGTTCCTTGGCAAAGCCGATCGTCAGGCGATCGACGAGGATGGCGAGCAGCGCGATCACCAGGCCGGACAGGATGCTCTGGCCGAACTCGGCCTTGCGCATCGACGACAGCACTTCCCAGCCGATGTCCTCGAAGCCGCCGATGATGGCGGCGACGATGACCATCGACAGAGCCGCCATCGTCGTCTGATTGAGGCCGACGAGAATTTGCGGCAGTGCGGTCGGCACTTCGACCTGCCAGAATTGCTGGCGGCGCGTGCAGCCGCTCATCAGCCCGGCCTCGCTGATATCGGATGGCACGCGGTCGAGCCCGAGCATGGTGTTGCGCACCATCGGCGGCGTCGCGTAGATGGCGCTGGCGATCAGCCCGACCACAGGGCCGAAGCCGAACAAAAGAAGCAGCGGGATAAGATAGGCGAAGGCAGGCACGGTCTGCATCAGGTCGAGTGCGCCGAGCAGTGCCGGCCGCAGCCCCGGTCTGCCATGACCCAACACGCCAAGCCAAAAGCCAAGAGCAACGGAGATCGGCACGGCCAGCAGCACCAGCGACAGCGTGCTCATGCTTTGCGGCCAGTAGCCGGCAAGCAGGATGTAGGCGAGCGCCAGCACGGCAAAGGCGGCGAGCTTCGCACCACTCGATTTCGAGGCGAGTACCGCGACAGCCAGCATTACCGCCGGCCACGGCAACCAGACGAGGACCAGACGTGTAGCCCGCATCGGTGCATCGAGCACGGCCGAAAGCGCGCGGAAAGCCGGCTGCACGATCGCGACGACGATATCCGTCACGGTGTTGATGCGCTGGACATCAAGGCGCACGGCAGCGACTTTTCCCGCACCTCGGCGCCAACCGGCCCTGGCGCCTCGCCTCAGCAGCAGCCGAGCATTCCGGAAAGCCTGTGGCCGGAGCTATCGCGGCGCGAGCGCGAGCTGGTGCAATTGATCCTCGCCGGGCATCCGACCGCCAAAATCGCCGAGCGGCTCAGCATCACCGTCGGTACGGTGAAGAACCACCGTCGCCGCATTTACGAGAAGCTCGACATCACCACCGAGCGGGAACTATTCCTGCAATTCTTTCAGCATCGGGGTCCAGCAATTTAGCCGCTAGTGGGTTGGCTGTCTAGCTCGGGAAATGCCGGAGAAACCCACGATTTGGTCGAGAAGCCTGACACACAGAGCTTCCGCAGCAGCCTCCGGTTGAGCGGTCTCTGTTCTGATCACAGTTCCACAGTCGGCGGCACTCTATGCTTCTTCGCCGACCCGCTCGGCTATCGCGAAAGCTTGAAGGTTCTTCGCCTTACCTTGATCTTCTTCAGCATGGGCGATGATCGAATAGAAGGCTGCCCTGGCGATGCCCCTCTTTGAGGCATTCGGATGCAGCTTCTTAACGGCCTTCATTAGCTGCTTGGGCTTCATGTCCGGCGTAACGACGCGCATCAGAGTGTCGGCAATGGCTTGCATCTCGTCAGTGTTCATCTCTCATCTCCAACAATGTGATCGGCATCTACGACCTGCAGTCGCTTGAAAACGAAATCCGATTGCGCGATTGTCGTTCCCCTTAACATAGGTGAACGATGCGCCAAAGTGAAAGAGATGCGCCTTTCGTGCCGACCGAGTTCCACGTAACCACGGTTGAGGATGAGAAGGGGGCGTTTGGCATCCTCTCCATTCGGACGACGGGCGGCTTATTAGACCTTGCCTTGGACCGCGAAGCAGCGGATGCCCTCGTCGAGGCAATAAGTCGGCTTCATGAAGAGCTTGACGAAAACCAGGGTTCTACAGGTGCCGGCGCAAGCTAACGACGCCAGCATCTGAAAGGCTCGGCTCCTTTATTGGTCATCCCGCCTCATGCCGGCCGTTGATGCCAGCTTTGCCACGGCCTAAGCGGACATTCGCGACGACCACGCTCTAAATCGCGATTTCGCCACCTGCAGCCATTGATCAGCGAACACCCGATTGGTTTAATTCAGCGAAGCCGACATTGGCCTATGGCAACAATGCAGGAAAGGCACTGTCAACCAAGCCGTCTGCGCTGCCTGGCGGTTCTGAACGATCCGAAGCGAAATTCCATCGCTGCGAAAATCAGGCTACGCAGCTCAAAAAGCAATTTCCTTGCCGATCAACATGTCTCAACATGGAAAAAGCAATGCTTTCCCGTGCTTTATGTTTCCTGTAAGGGCCGCTTGCAAATGTCGATCAGGGGCAAAATAGTGGCTGGGGTGAACCGATTCGGGCGGTAACAAGGGCTCAGGGCGATGAAGATGCGGCACAACGGTTCTGCCACACCGGAACAGCTTGCGATGCTTACCGAGGCGCTTAAGGAGCTTGGAGCCGATCTGCCGTTGGACAGCCCCGAGCGCGATACCCTGGCGGCAGAGATCATGATGCTGTTTGAAAACGGCATCGAGACGCTGGACGAGATAAAGGCAGCGCTCTCAAAAGCATAAAAAAGCCCGCCGACCGGAGGCGACGGGCAGTACTGGAGTAGCCTGGATGCGCAAATTGGCAACGTGCGCGGCAGGGTACTCGGGAACAGCGGAAAGCCCGGGTTGTTCCCCCGGATACCTGTGTCTCGCCCGTCAGTCGCAATGCGCGCGAGACGAACGTCTTATCCCTCAACTGATAAGTCCTCAGTGTGAAACATTTTCTAAAGACGGGATTGGAGAGGTGCTGGCGAGCAATAGTCCCTTCATTGCCAGTTCGTGGATGCCCACCATTACCTGCGATGATGGTGGGCATCTACGAGGATAAGGGTGTCGGTTTGCCGATTTGCCGAGAACTTGACGACGGATGCCTCACGCGGCGCCGCGGCTTGGATATCCCGAGAAACTGCACCTCTTTGAGAAGCACTGGCATCTGACGGGGGACTCGCGGAACCCGCCGGGGCCTGCCTGAGCCAAGCCTTTCGAGGACGTCTAATCCGCCATAGCGCCGAGCGGTAGTTCAAACCGTAAGCAACGCGTCCTCGTCTCTGATCCCAGCCAAGTGATTTGCTGAGAGGCGAGACGCTACAGGCTCCGGCGAAAATGCCGGGGCCCGTAATTGCGGTCAGACTTGACTTAGCCCCCGTTAGCAGGTGCCGGGGCGGGTTTGGCCGGAGCAGCGGGTTTGGAAATCGACGGTGCGGCCGGTGCCTCAATCTTGGGCGTGTTGACGCTCACGTTCACATCCTTCCCTCCGCTACCATTTAGGTTAATCACTCCTGTGAAGAACAACAACACAACAATTGCGATGATGCCAAGGATTACGGCAACGACTGTTCCGCCGCTTCCGGAGTTTACGACTGTAGGTCCGTCAGGCATGACTTCTCTCCTTCTTGAGTTTTCACTCTAAAGAAAAGAGAACTTTGGAGTATTTGTTCCACTCTCGGGCCACAGTCCCACTATACGTGGACCGAAGTCCCCTGAGCGAAAATCCCGTCAAGGGCTGCGCTATATCCCGCAAGAAGAAGGCTGGCAGCGGCTAGGTTGCACCCGACACAAAGCCCGCCGGCACGAGCCAGCGGGTGTAGGTTGGGATGGAACAGTGGCCTGCCGTGGTCACGGCTTTCAGGCGCACGTGGGCTACAACATGTCAAGATCACGCGGTTCCGTGACCTTGCGCTCGCCCGATTTCGCACATGCGCCCGTCTTGCGCTTCAATTACATGAGTGATCCTGAACATTGGAGCAAGTTTCGGCACGCTATCCGTGTCACGCGTGAAATCTTCGGCCAGGCGGCTTTCGAGACTTATCGGGCGAGGAAATTCAGCCACGCTCCAAGGCGTAGACGGACGGCGTTTTTGCGTGAGCATCTCGAGAGCGCTTTCTACCCGTGCGGCACCTGCCGGATGGGCTCTGCAGATGATCACATGGCGGTGGTGGACCTAGAAACCAGAGTCATCGGGGTTGAAGGCCTGCGCGCTGCGGATAGCTCGATATTCCCCACAACACCTGTGGGAATCTAAACAGTCCTTCGATAATGACGGGCGAGAAAGCGGCGGACCACATTCAAGGAAAGCACCCATTGCCTCGTACAAATCAGCAACCTTGGATTAGCCCTCGTTGGGCGACGAGCGACCGCTGACGGACACCTGCTCAGCTTTCCCGCTCGCTGGCGGCGATTTCTCGCAACCAATCCCGCAAGGTGTTGGCGGCAGGGGAAAGCGTGCGATTGTCGTTCCAGGTGAGATAATAGCCGCCTGGCGCCGGCAGCTCGAGATCCGTGAGCCTGACCAGCTTTTCTTCGTCGATTTGGGCTTTGACCAGGCGGTGCCATCCGACGGCAACGCCCTGGTCCGCTTGCGCTGCCTGGAGCGCAACGAAGAATTTGCCGAAGCGGCGGCCGCGGGTCGGGCCATGCGGCACGCCGGCGCGGCGTAAGACCTCGTCCCAGCCAGCCCAGTCGGGGTCAACCCAGTCGACATGCAGCAGCGGCAGGTCGGCCAGCGACTCCGCAGTTGCGCCCCGAAGCTTGCTTGCAAATCCCGTTCCGCAAACGGGGTAGATCGTCTCGTCGAAAAGCAGCTCGGCATTTTCGTCTGGCCATGAACCGAATCCGTAGCGGATGCGTAGTTCGACCTCGGCGCGACGATAGTCGCGCGGACTATCGGAGATGAGGTGGTCGACGGCAATGTCTTGGTACCGTGTCCAGAAGTCCGGCATGCGCGGGATGAGCCACATCGATGCGAAGGCATCCGAGCAGGCCAGCGTGACATTCTTGGAGCGGTCGCCGCGCTTCACATTGCGGACGATGTCCGCCGCTCGCGAAAAGCCGCTGGCCAACACACTGTAGAGGTCCTCGCCCGCGCTGGTCAGAGCCACGCCGGTTCCCAGCCGGTTAAACAACGGCACTCCGAGCTCGTCTTCGATTGCTTTGATCTGCCGGCTGACGGCGCCGGGTGTGACGTTCAGTTCCGCGGCCGCCAATTTGAACGAGCGATGACGGGCCGAAGCCTCGAAAACCGCCAAGGCGGTCAACGAGGGCAGGTCGTAGTAGCGGCGAACCATCTCAAGTTTCCCCCAAACACTTCGATGATCGCGCGGTGCGACGACTTGAGCAAGAGATGCTCGATTTACCGGAAAACCATTACAGGAAGAGAGGCCTGCGTTCTCGACCGGCTATGGTTCGCTTCCCAACCCATTTGTGGCGGAACATAGAAGGACTCCAAGAACCGCGCTTCGCGATCTGCGACCCCCCAATCGATGTCCGACACTACTCACCAGCGAGACTCTTCACGGCGACATCTGCGCCGCTCAACTCAACAGCGGGGTGAGACTGTTCGCTCCGAGGGCGCCTTGCGACGGGCCGCCAAGGCCGACGAAGCCGGCTATCGCGGCGCTTTAGTCAACAGACGCGTGAGACTTTTGCAGTAGGTCAAATCCTGAGGCTCCGGCAATAGTTCCGGCGGCTCACACGGGCCGCACTGCTTATTCCTGGAGGCCGGCATGACTGCTCAACTGCAAGTATCTCGTAGAGGGGGGCGGGAGGCGCGGCGGACGATCCGCACGGCGCCAAAGATCGACATGCTGCCGACGCTCAAGCGCGGCCTTCCGGTCGTTGAGCCGATGAACGCCGAACAGGTCGAGCGCATCCACGAGGCGTCTCTCGCCATTCTGGAAGACGTCGGCGTGGTTTTCCGCGATCCGATCGCGATCGAGGACTGGAAGAGGGCAGGCGCCGACGTGCGGGCGGACGACCGCGTCCATCTCGATCGCGGCCTGGTCATGGAGCTCATCAAGACCATTCCTTCCAGGATCGAATATTTCGCGCGCGATCCGGCGAAGAATGTCGAGCTCGGTGGGCCGAAGTCGATCTTCGTGCCGATGACCGGCGCGCCCTATATGCGCGACCTCGACGATGTCAGGCGCGGCCCGACCATCGCGGATCTCGGCACCTTCCATAAGCTCGCGCATATGATGCCGGCGCTGCATTCATCTGCGCACCACATCGTCGAGCCGATGGACATCGTCGTCGCGCACCGGCACTTGCACATCACCTATTCGTCGGTGAAGCACTCCGACAAGATCTTCATGGGCATGACCACCTCGCCCAAGAATGCCGAGGATGTGCTCGACATGTGCGAGATCCTTTTTGGGAAGGACTTCCTCGAGACGCATGCGGTCACGACCGGCAACTGCAACGGCAATTCGCCGCTGGTCTGGGACCAGGTGATGCTTGGCGCCATGCGCGCCTTCTGCCGGCGCAACCAGCCGGTTCTTTGCTCGCCCTTCGTTCTCGGCGGCGCGAACACGCCGGCCTCCACCGCAGCGGCTGTCGCACAGCTCAATGCCGAGGCGCTTTCCGCGCTTGCCTACACGCAAGTGGTGCGCAAGGGCTGCCCGGCGATCTACGGGCATTATCTCTCGACCGTGTCGATGCAGTCGGGCGCGCCGATGGCGGGCACGCCGGAAATCTCGCTGATGAACTTCATGATCGGCCAGATGGCCCGCCGCTACAACGTGCCCTGGCGCACTTCCAACCTGCTCGGCGGGGCCAAGGTCTTCGACGCGCAGGCCGGCTACGAGAGCGCGATGACCATGATGGCGGTGCTGATGTCAGGTGCCAACTACATATGGCATTCGGCAGGTTGGAATGAAGCCGGCATGCACTGCTCGATCGCGAAGTTCGTCGTCGACGCCGAGGTTTGCGCCATGGGCTACCGCATGACGCAAGGCATCCAGTGGGACGACTTCGACGAGGCCCTGGCAGCGGTGCGCGATGTCGGGCCAGGCGGTCATTACCTTGGTCATCCGCATACGCAGGCCAACTTCGAACGCGCCTTCTTCATCCCAAAACTGTTCGACAACAACTCGATCGAGCAGTGGTACGCGGACGGCGCCAAGGACATCAAGCAGCGCGCGCTGGAGCATGCCCGCCGGCTCTTGGCCGAGTATCAAGAACCCGCGCTCGACATTGCGAAAGACGAGGAACTGCGCGCTTATATCGACCGGCGCTCGCGCGAGATCCCCGCCGTCGATGCGTTGAATGAGGAATTCTGAGCGTGCGCATCGATCGGATCAACATCTATGCGGCCCAATTGCCGGTCAAAGGCGGCGTCTATCGGATGGCGAGCGACGACGTGGAGTCGCTGGACAGTACCCTTATCGAAGTTGTGACAAACAACGGTTTAACCGGCTGGGGCGAGACCTGCCCGATCGGCCCGGTCTACCAGCCGCATCATGTGCTCGGCGCTCGCGCCGCGATCGCCGAAATCGCGCCTGGTCTCATAGGCGCGGAAATCGCTTCGATCAGGTTGCTGGCAAAACGCATGGACGAGCGCCTGAACGGCCACGGCTATGCGAAGGCCGCGTTCGACATGGCCTTTCTCGACCTGTTCGGCCAGAAGCTCGGCGTGCCGGTCTCGACGCTGCTGGGCGGCGCGCTGACGGAGCGCTTGCCGTCCTACTATTCGCTGATCGTCGGCCAGCCCGACGAGACGGCACGGATCGCCGCCGAGAAGGTGCAGGCCGGCTATCCGCGCCTTCAGGTCAAGATCGCCGGGCGCAACCTCGAGCAGGATGTGGCGACCGTCCACAAGGTCCGGGAAGCCGTCGGCTACAAGGCGCGGATCGCGGTCGACGGCAACAGGGGCTTGACGGTAGCCGCCGCGATCCATCTCGACAGGCTCTGCCAGGCGGTCCCCTTCGTCTTCGAACAGCCCTGCAACACGATGGACGAGATCGCGACGCTCAAGGGCCGCGTGACGCACCCGGTCTATCTCGACGAGAGCACCGAGGACCAGAACGCGGTGCTGCGCGCGATCTCGCGGGGCATCGCCGACGGCTTCGGCTTCAAAGTGACGCGCCTCGGCGGCCTCACCAAGATGGCGACCGTGCGCGATCTTTGCGCCATTCGCTCCTTGCCGCACAGCTGCGATGACGCCGGGGGCGGCGACCGGCGGCGTGTGTCCATCTAGCTGCCACGGTCGAGCCGCGTCGCATGGAGGGCGCGTGGATCGCACAGGAATATATCGACGGGCATTTCGACACAAAGAACGCGGTCGTCATCGAAAAGGGTCATATCGCTGTGCCGCAGCGACCTGGGCTGGGCGTGAAACCGGAATCCGGCATGTTCGGCAAGCCGGTGGTCACATACGCGGAGCGATGAACGCGCCGGCCAACATCAGCGCATTGAAGGGGCTGACCACGGCGGAAACGGCGGTGGCGGCGGTGCGTCCGTTTGATGTCGCGGTGCTGGTATTGCCCGGCTTTTCCCACCTCGCGCTTCACGCTTATGTCGAGCCGTTCCGCATCGCCAATGCAGTCTCCCGGTTGCCGCTGTTCCGCTGGCAGATCGTGGGAACGAGCAGGCAGCCCGTCGAAGGAGCAAACGGGCTTTCAGTCGCGGTCGATGCTTCGATGGGCGAACTCTCGGCCGGCATCGGCGACCGGAGGGCCTATCAACTCGCCATCGTCGCGGGCGAACTGGTGGAAAAGCAGCTGACGCCGCAGCTCAACAGTTTTCTGCGGGGTATCGCGCGGAGTGGGGTGCCGATATCAGCCGTCGGCACGGCAACCTGGCTGCTCGCCCAAACCGGCCTCTTGGCGGATACACGCTGCACGATTCACTGGTCGCGGCTCGCCGCCTTTTCCGAAGTGTTCCACAGACCACGGATCCGCGACTCACTCTTTGTCAAGGACGGCCAGTATTCGACCTGCGCCGGCGAACTGGCGGCGTTCGATCTCGCGGTGGATCTGATCGGCGGCCACGCAGGCGACTACATTGCTCAAGAGGTCTGCCGGCACGCGACCGTCGAAGGTCAGCGGTCTGGGTCAAACCGACAGACTGGGCCGTCAGGTCTTGCTTTTTCCGGCGTGAGCGACAAGCTTCTGATGGCAATGCGGATCATGGAAGAGAATGTCGAATTTCCGCTATCCATGGAGGAAGTCGCGCATCGGGCAGGAGTGTCGCGGCGCCAGCTGGAACGCTTGTTCGCCACGCATATCGGCCTGCCGCCGGTGCGGCACTATCTTCGGATTCGCACAGACCATGCCAAGCGCCTGATCGAAAGCACGCGCATGCCCATGATCGATATCGCCATGGCCAGCGGCTTCATGTCTGCCTCGCATTTTGCCTGTGCTTCAGAGCTTTCAACGGCATCTCGCCGCAACAGTGTCGGGCCATCGTGCCGCCCTGGGTAGGTCCCGGACTGGGGTAGTTGATCCGTTGGCGAGGTTACCCTTTGACGCAATGCGGTTCTCCACGCTGACGCTCTTTCTACCCCGGTCACGCCGACTACGGACTATCTGCTCTCGGCCCCATTCCGGTCGAAGCAGGGCAACGGTTGTCCTTGCTCAGCTTTGCCGCTGCTAAACGCGTACATCATTGGAATGCCGATCTCAGGCGGAATTTCCACTTATCGTCAATGTCCAGATTGCCGGGCCGGGCTCTTTTGCAACCAAAACATCACGGACACGTTGTGTTTCGGTCCGCAATCAGGAGGAGGATGCCGTGAACGGAATAATCTATCTTGTTGGCCTCGTCGTGATCGTTTTGTTCATTCTATCATTTTTTGGACTGCGGTAAGATCATGGCCAAAATAGCCCCAACGGAAAGCGCTGCAGTGACCCCAAAAGTGGCTACATCGTCCTATCTTGAGTGGGGAGGCATATTTGGCGGGGGTGTCATCGCTTGCGCCATTTCGGTGGTTCTTCTGCAATTCGGGTCGAGCGCCGGTTTGGCGCTGGGTTCTCCGACTCTTCCCAACGGTGGCGCCTCCTGGAATGTGCTTGTGGCCGGGCTGTGGGTAGTTATCGTTGCTGTAGCAAGTTCTGCAGCCGGCGGTTATGTAGCTGGACGAATGCGCACGCGCTGGGAAGACAGCAACCAAAGTGAAAGCGAATTCCGCGATGGCATACACGGCATCGCAGTCTGGGCCCTAGCGACACTCGGAGCCGCGTTTTTCTTGGCGCTGATTGGTGGCCACGGCGCGGCCGCCGTGATCAATCGCCCTGACGCGCAACTCAACGAAAGCACGGTGCGCCTTTCAGCCCACATAGCTGCTATTTTTGGCTTCGCCACGGCTGCAGGGTCCGCGCTTGGCGCTGCGGCAGCATGGTTTGCCGCGATTACCGGGGGTGAACACCGCGATGAGGGAATCGCTTTTCACCACGTCGTACCGGTTTTATTGCGCAAGCGTTAGTGCGCCACAATGCACTCGCCCGGCCGGCAAAGCCAACCGCAGCTGCGCTTGGCGTCGTCGGGGGCGCGGGTATCATCGCTTATGTCGGCTCTAAACATGAAATTGTTGGCATGACGAAGACCGCTGCCCTCGAAATTGGAAACCGCAGCATTCGGGTCAAGGCGTGCGATCCGGGTCCAATAGCAGGATCCATGACATTCAAGCTTCGAGGAAATGTTTGCAGGGTCCGACACGACGTTCGCCGAGACCGTGCCGCTCGGTCGCCACGGCACACGAGCTGGGCTGGTGGCTTCTTGCTGTCCGATATTCCCGCTACGCGACAGGCACTGTTCATGCTGTGGATGGAGGTTTCACACCCCATAACCAACACCTGTTGAGCCCGCCCCATCAGCTTTCGGAACACGCCACAGGACGCTTGAACAACCAACTACGCGAAAGGCAGCCGGATCATTGCGAATTGAATTGGCAGGCGCCGCCGGCTTCGTTTGATTTCTCCAACGATCTGTGCCTGGGGCCGAAGCGGCGGCGATACTCACGAGGCGGAACGTTTAGCACACGCACAAACGCGGCCCGCATTTGCTCCTCGCCCCGATATCCGCACGTCTCGGCGATCACCTCAATCCGGTCATTGCTTTCTTCGAGGAGGCGTCGCGCGGCGTCGAGGCGTATTGCCTCCACCGCCTTGGCGGGAGTCCGCCCACGTTTTTGGGTGTAAACACGGGTAAAATTCCTCAAGCTCATGTGCATACGCTCCGCCAGAGCCTCGACATTCAGCGAGGTGGTGAGGTTCTCGGCAATCCAACGGTCGAGTTCGACGAACGCATCAGAATCCGCTTCTCCTTGGGTCGCGAGAAGCGCGCTGTACTGCGATTGACCGCCGGCGCGTTTGAGATAGACAACAAGCATACGCGCAACGCTCATCGCCGCCTCGCGACCGCAATCGTCCTCGATCAGTGCCAAGGCCAGATCAATACCTGTAGTCACTCCGGCAGACGACCAAACACGTCCGTCGCGGACAAAAATGGCGTCGGCTTCCACGGTTATTTCGGGATAGCGTTGGGCAAGCAATTTCGCGTGCATCCAATGAGTGGCGGCGCGTCGACCCTTCAACAGGCCTGCCGCGGCGAGCAAGAAACTGCCGACGCAGACGGAACATACGCGGCGGCATCGCGGGCCTGTTTTTGCCACCCACTTGATGAGATCGACGTCACGCGTGACCTCATCGATCAGAAAGGCTCCGGGCACGATCAGCGTATCGATCTTCACACGATAGAGGGATTTGATTGACTGCGCGACAAGCGGCACGCCGTCAGCCGTGGCTACCTGGCCGCCTTGCGAAGAAACAACGGTGCATTTGTAGCGGATGCGGTGGTCGCCTCCGAACTCCGAGAAGACGCGGAAAGCCTCCAGCGGTCCGCCCAGATCCAACAGCGATACACCCGGATAAACAGCAAGGACGATGTGCCTTTCCTCGGTCCAGCGTGTAGCCACGTTTGTTTCCTTGCATCTGGGGCAATCGTATCGGCGTAGTTGATCGGGGCGGACACTACGGCCGTGTCTATGGCGGAGAGCCCGTGCCGCTCGATGTGAGCCTCACCTAGGTTTCCAGCCATACCTCTTCGAAGATCGTTTCCTGCATGGGATGGGTGCTATAGTTCTTCACCGCCTGTGCAGAGTGATTGAAGATCTTGCGCCAGTAAGCCTGAACGAGGACACCGGAGTCCTGAAGGATCTTCTCGACGTCCTTCATAGTCGCGCGCCGCTTTTCCACGTCCGGAGTGGCCATCGCCAGCGCCAATTTCTCGTCGAATTCCTTATTCGAGAAGCCGGACTCATTCCAAGCCTCACCCGAACGATAGGCGACGGCCAGAACCTGTACACCGAGCGGCCGCATCGACCAGACGGTCAGCGAGAAGGGATATTTCGTCCAGTCGTTCCAGAAGGTCGAACCTGGCAGAACAGTGCGCTTCACTTTGAAGCCGGCCTCGCGCATCTGCGCCGCGATCGCGTCACCGGTGTTCTTCTGCCAATCCTCGTCGACGGTGATGATCTCGTGCTCGAAGTCCGCCTGACCTGCCTCGGCCATCAGCGCCTTCGCCTTCTCGATGTTCCTCTCCACTTTGGGCAGCGGCGCGTATTCGGGATGGATGCTGCACACATGGTGGTTTTCCGCCACCTCACCTAGATTGTTGTAACCCAGTTCGAGCACCGCTCCATTGTCGACCGCGAGTTGCACGGCATTGCGCACCCTCTGGTCGTCATATGGCTTGTTGTTGACGTTCATGCGGGCCGTCAGTGTGCCGGCGGTCAGGATTTCGCTGCGCACCAGTCCCATCTTGTCGAGGATTGCCACGTAGTCGCCGGTGGTCTCATAGTTGGTATGGACCTCACCCGCCTCGAAGGCGCTGATCATGGCGTTGGGGTCGTTGCCGTAGTCGATGAATTCGACGCCGTCGAGATGAACCTCGCCGCCCCACCAGGGGCCGCCGTTCTCGCGCCGTTTGTAGACCGCGTGCACGGCGGTTTCGTAGGAGACGAGTTCGAACGGTCCGGTGCCGATCGGGTTCTTCACGAAATCCGAACCCATCTTCTCGAAGTCGCGATGCACGATGAGGGCCGGGTAATCCGAAAATGCGGGAATAATGGAAATATCCGGCACCGACGGCTTCAGCTTCACCGTCCGGTCGTCGACCTTGGCGATGGCGCCGTTCCGGGCCTTGCCCGTCGCGGGGTCGATCAGGCTGGCCATGCGCGCGGCCATGGAATTGCCTTGCGCCGATTTTTCGCACCAGCGCTCAAGGTTGAAGATGACGTCGTCAGCGTTGAACTCGTCACCGTTGTTCCATTTCACGCCCTTACGCACATGCAACACATATTCGGTCGCATCGTCGTTCACGTCCCATTTTTCGAGGAGCATGGGTTTGAAGGTGAAATCCTTGGTGTATCTGACCAGCGGCTCCAGGACTTGGCGGGCGATGTTGCCCATTTCGCCCCAGTCGAAGCTGCGTATATCCTTCATCTCCTTGACCAGCATGGCGACCTTGATAACCCCACCCTTCCTGGGTTCCTCCGCGGCCATTGCGATCGGTGCCGGAAGTCCGATCATGCCATAGGCGACGGCGGTCGAAAGCCCGAAGGCGCTGGCGAGTGCCAGGAATTCTCGGCGGTCCATGCGTCCCGCGGCCGCCTCCGCCGCCATCCGCTGGACAGTTTCAGGAACAGGTTTGCCATTGCGTGTCAGAAAGTCCATTTCATCCTCCCATTGGCCATCAGGCTCGTTTCACCAGCCATTGCCCGTCAGGAGACGGGCATCGCGCCACCCTCCTTGGTGCGGCGCGCAATGAATTCGTCGAGGATTTCGGCCGAGGCCGCAGCCGAGGGCGGCGGCTGGAAATTCGCGAGCGCCCGCTTCCAGATGCCGTTGGCGCGTTCGGTTGCCGTGCGCGAGCCGGCCTCCGTCCACGTACCGAAATTCGACAGGTCCGCCACCAGCGGCTCGTAAAAGGCGGTGCGGTAGCGGGCCATGGTGTGGCCGGCCGAGAAGAAATGCCCGCCCGGCTGAACTTCGGCAATGGCTTCGAAGCCGATGGCTTCGGCATCGCCCGGCGTGCTCGCGCAAAGCTCGGCGATCGTCTGCAGCGCCTCGATGTCGGTGATCAGCTTCTCGAAGGAGACGCTCAAGCCGCCTTCCAGCCAGCCGGCGGCATGGATGCAGACGGTGGCGCCGGCAAGCACCGAGCCCCACAGCGCGAACTGCGTCTCATGCGCCGCTTGCGCATCGGACGTGTTGGCGGCGCTGCCACCGCCGGAGCGCCAGGGCAGGCCGGTGAAGCGCGCCAGCTGGCCGGCGCCAAGCGTCGCCTTGACGTGCTCCGGCGTGCCGAAGGCCGGCGCGCCGGACTTCATGTCGACATTGGAGGAGAAGGAACCATAGACCACCGGCGCGCCGGGACGCACGATCTGGGCGAGGGTCAGGCCCGCCAGCGCCTCGGCATGCTGCAGCGTCAGCGCGCCGGCCACCGTGATCGGCGCCATGGCGCCGGCCAGGCAGAAGGGCGTGATGATCAGCACCTGGCCAGCTTTGGCGAAGTCGATGATGCCTTGCGCCATCGGGATGTCGAGCTGGCGCGGCGAGTTGGTGTTGATGACCGTATAGCAGTAGGCGCCGGCGCGAAATTCGTCATCCGACAGACCACGTGCCAGCCTGATCATCTCGAAGCCGTCCTCGACCTGCGGCGTGCCGCGCGCGAAGATGAAGGGGAACTTGTCGGACAGGGTTAGCTGCGCCCGATTGACCGCATAGTGGCGCAGATGGTTGTCGACATCCTGCGGCTCGATGCAGGGGCCGAGCATGTGCAGCACGTCGAAGCTTTGCACGAGGCGCAAGAGGTTTTCGAAATCCGCCAAGTTGCCGGGCCTGCGGCCACGATCAAGATCAGTGACATTGGGTGCGCCGCATCCTGACAGGAAGGTCATCGCGCCGAGTTCCAGTGCGAGGTCCCGCGAACGGTCGCCTGCATGCGCCAGGATCGATCCCGGAGCGGAGGCCAGCGCCGCCGCCGCCATGTCGCGGCCGATGCGCACCATTTGCGTATCATCGTCCACGAGAGCCCCGGCGCGCCGGTAGAGATCGCGGGCGTCAGCCAGCAGTACCTTGATGCCGAGTTCCTCCAGCACGCGCAACGCCGTCTCGTGGACGGCAGCTATCTGGTCGTCCGAAAAGACCGGCTGCGGCAGAAACGGGTTGCGCAGCATTCGATAGTCCGGCCGCCTCATGCCGGCCTCGGCGCCACGAGTGCGGCGCCCGCGGCGACTTTCCCTTGCAGCGCTATCGATCATCGGACCACCTCCTAAGCTCGCATCGCAAGGCCGCGCGGGTCGTAGGGCGATGCGGCGATCACCCGGACGAGCCGCTCCACGCCCACGATATGGGCCGATAGCGCTATGCCTTTTCGCGCGAATTCTCTGTCGACGAGAGCCAAGGCAATGCTCTTGCCGACAGTGTGCCCGTAGCCACCGGATGTAATGAAGCCCACTCGGCGCCCGTCGTGCCAGACCGGTTCGAAGCCGCTTGCGTCGGCGTCCGTCGCATCCACCTCCAGCGTCACGACGGTACTCTCAGTTCCACCCTGCTCGCGCTCATCAAGCGCGGCGGCGCGGCCGATGAAGTCGCCCTTGTCGAAGGCGATCCAGCGATCGAGACCGGTCATGCCCGCCGTATAGGCCTGCGTGAACTCACGCGACCAGATGCCAAAGCTCTTTTCCAGGCGCAGAGAGTTCAGGGCGTAATAACCGACCTGGGCAAGTCCGCGCTCGCGCCCGGCAGCCAGCAGCGTCTCATGCAGCGTTGCATGTTCGGTGGCAAAACAATGGATCTCGAAGCCGAGTTCGCCTGCAATGGACAGCCGGGAGACTTTCGCCCGAACAAGGCCGACATCCAGTTCCATGCAGCCCATGAACGGCAGCGTGCTGGTAGAGACGTCGAAGTGCGTGGTCGCGGCCAGGATCTCGCGCGCGTTCGGTCCGGTGACCAGAAAGCCGGCCATCGTATCGGAAATGTCGTGGACGATTGCATCGGTCGCGACATGATCTTCGAACCATCGCATGTGGAATTCGCGCAAATAATAGGAGCCCATCAGCCAGTAGCGGCCATCGCCCCAGTTGAAGACGGTTAGGTCTCCCTTGAGCCGTCCGTCGTGACCAAGCATCGGCGCGAGCCGAGCGCGTCCGGGCTCCGGCATTTTTGCCGCCAGCAGACGGTCGAGCCAGGCGGCGGCGCCAGGTCCGGAAATCTCGTACCGGGAAAAACCTGAGGTATCGACAAGTCCCGCCTGCTGGCGGACCGCGCGTGCTTCAGCGCCGATAAGGTCGAAAGCATTCGAGCGCTTCAGCGTTGGCGCCTCGGCGAAACCGGCCGGCGCGAAATAGGCCGGCAGTTCCAACCCCCACGATCCCATCCACTGGCAGCCCGAAGCCGTCATGCGCTCATAGGCACCGGGCCGCTTCAGCGGCCTTCCCGCGGGCAGCCGCTCATTCGGGAAGGTCATGACGAAGCGGCGTGAATAGAACTGGTGCGTGGTCTCCCTGAGATACTCCCGGTTGGCCGCAAAAGCGCCATAGCGGGCGATGTCCAAGCCGAAGACATCGGCCTGCGGCTCGCCATGGATCATCCATTCCGCGAGCGACTTGCCAACGCCGCCGCCCTGGCTGAAGCCGGCCATGACGCCGCAGGCCACCCAGTAGTTTTTGAGGCCGCGCACCGGCCCGACGATCGGATTGCCGTCCGGCGTGAAGGTGAAGGCGCCATTGACCCATTTCTTGATGCCGGCAGTCTGCAGGCATGGATAGCGCTCATAGGCGCTGGCAAGCTCCGGCGCGATGCGCTCGATGTCTTCCGGTATCAGCTCGATGCCGTAATCCCACGGCGCGCCGTCCATGTTCCAGTGTCTGGCATCCTGCTCGTAAACACCGATCAGCAGCCCATTGCGCTCTTGCCGCAAATAGGAAAACCCGTCCAGGTCGACCGACACGCCGATCTCGCGGTCGAGCGCGGCGATCTCGGGAATGTCCTCGGTGACGAGGTAATGGTGCTCCAGCGGTGTAACCGGCAGGTCGAGGCCGACCATCCAGCCGACCTGCTTTGCCCATAGGCCGCCAGCATTGACGACATGCTCGGCGACAATCGTGCCCTTTTCGGTAACGACATCCCAACTTCCGTCCGGTCTCGGTCTCAGTTCGACCACGCGATTGCGCAGGATGACGTCTGCGCCGCGCTTGCGCGCCGCTCCTGCATAGGCATGGGTCGCCCCAGATGGATCAAGGTGTCCCTCGTTTGAATCGTAGAGGCCGCCGAGAACGCCCTTCAGATCGACGATGGGGCAGATATCCTTGATTTCGTCCGGTGTAACCAGGCGCGCCGTCTCGATGCCGACCGACTGGAAAACCGCCCAGGCCGATTTCAGCCATTCCCAACGGTTCGGGTCGCTGGCGATATTGACGCCGCCGGTCATATGCAGGCCGACGTCCTGGCCCGACTCTGCCTCGATCTGGCGATAAAGGCCGATGGTATAATTTTGGAGGGCGGCGACGTTCGGATCGGCGTTCAGAGCGTGGAAGCCCGCGGCCGCATGCCATGTCGAACCGGCGGTGAGTTCAGACCGCTCGATCAGGGCAACATCCGTCCAGCCGAGCTTAGTGAGGTGATACAGCACCGAAGCGCCGACGACCCCGCCTCCGATTACGACGGCCCGGTAATGCGACTTCAACCCTGCCTCCCAAGATCAGGACCACCCGACATTGGACATACGTGTACAATGATTGGACAGCAATGTCTAGTCCTCCTTGCGCCAGATTTTGGGCTGTGTCATTCGTCAGTCATGATCAAGTTGATGTCGCAGAAAGAGCCCGCTCCAGGCAACGTCAAGGTGACGCGCTGGGACTGGATCAATCTGGCCCTGGAGGTGCTGGTCACCGAGGGCGTGGAAAGCGTGCGCGTCCTGCAGATGGGCGAGCGGCTCGGCGTGTCGCGATCGAGCTTCTACCATTATTTCGAGAGCCGCCAGGATCTGCTGAATCGCCTGCTTGAGCATTGGCGCGACACGAACACCAGGGCGATCGTCGAACGAGCGGGAAGGCCCGCCGCGACCATCATCGGCGGTGTGCTGAACGTCTTTGAATGCTGGGCGGACGAGAGCCTGTTCGATCCACGCTTCGATTTCGCAGTGCGCGAGTGGGCACGCCGCTCCCCCGAAGTGCGCAGGATCATCGACGAGGCGGATGATAAGAGGCTCGGCGCCATACGCGACCTTTACCTACGCCATGGCTACAGCGACGAGGACGCTCTCATTCGCGCGCGGGTGCTCTATTACATGCAAATAGGCTACTATGTGCTCGATGTGAAAGAGCCGGCGGAGACTCGCCTTGGCCACCTTGCGGCCTATCTGCGCAGCTTCACCGGGCAAGAACCGACGGATGCTGACGTGGCCCATTTTTCGGCCTTTGTCATGCAGGCGCGTCGTCACAATCGGACATGAGACCCGGCACGGGGTCGCGGCGGCGTCGCACCACTGCAAGCGCCAGTTCCGATTGCCGAGATCGCGGGCCGCAAACTCGGTCTCGAGCCCAGGCTCGGCGATCACAAGCGCGGCCCGGACGGCGTTCTGACCAAAAAGAAACTTGGCGGGGATCGTCGTCCTCTTTGGTGCACTTTTCGCGCTGGGCGTCTGGTAATTCAAGACAGGTGAGGTCGGCTCGTAGCCACTAGAACGCAATCGAGCACACCAGGCAAAATGGCGGAATCTCTGGGATTTACGGCATTTCAGACGTCTTATCGTCCGAGGTAGAAGTAGGCCTTGAGAGATGGCTGCAAGGGCTCGATGCTGACGCCGTAATTAGCACAGTTCCACGAGTCCCTACGGCCCAGGCGGAGGAAGTGTGATTGGCTTGGCAGACAAGCTTTTGGCAGTTGATCAGCCATTCGATGGCATCGGCCCGCTATCTTCACGGCGAAAGCATCGCAGGCCGTTGCTCACGGGGGCTACGCCCGAAGAGTCTTCCCAAGACGAAGACCCGTAAGCAACGTAAAAGTCGCTCTGAGGCGAAGGAATTAAAACGGGGTGTCGCGGCTTTGGATCGCCCGAACGACTCACTGGCGTCCCATTTTGCTCGGCCACGCAACGCAGGACAAATAGTCCGCTCCAGTCACTGGATGTAGGCGAATTCTGAATGGAGGACGTGCTTTGGGCAACGCTATTGATGAATATGGAATTCCAATCTGGGTCACTCTCACGACCGAGGACGGTGCAGCTGCGCGCCGCTTCTATCCGGCACTTCTCAACTGGCTGGAGCCAAACGCCGCTGGTTCCGATCTTATGCCGGACGTTTATCTCTTGAGTGGCCAGCCGGTCGCCGGGATCAGCGCTAAGACCGGCTCGCTTCGACAGGGTTGGCGGATGTACTTGTCCGTCAAAGATACGGAAGCCACTACGAAAGCGGTCATTGCGGCCGGAGGCAGGATCGTCAGCGAGCCGACAACACTTGGTAGCGCAGGGCGATACGCCGTGTTTGGGGACAATTCCGGCGCCGAGTTGGCGGTCTGGCAGGCCGGTGAATTCAAGGGCGCCGCGGCTTGGAACAAACCAGGGGCGTTCGAATGGAGCGAACTCATTACGGATGACATTAAGGCGTCGGCTGATTTCTACGGCGCGGTCTTCGGCTGGGAACTGACATCGCCGGTTCCGTCCGACCCGGCCCAATGGCGTGAGTGGCAGGTTGGCGGGCGATCCATCGCCGGCCTTCTGCCGCGGCCACCTGCCATGCCGAAGGAGATTCCGCCTTATTGGGACGTGATGTTCGCAGTGACTGATCCTACAGCAACCGTCGAAACGGCTGTTTCCCTCGGTGCCACAAATCTGATGCCGGCCACGGATACCGCGCATGGACGGATCGCAGTCCTGGCGGATCCCGTGGGCGCCGTATTCAGCGTGCTCTCGCCGATGGCCGGCGAGGCATATTGAACGGCACGGAAGGCCATCATCAATATGGAGAAAATGGAATGTCATTTGAGGAGAAAGTTGGGCTTGTGACAGGCGGCGGCTCCGGGCTTGCCGAAGCGACCGCGAAATTGCTGGCAACTCGTGGCGCGAAGATCATCGTGGCAGACGTTAACGCGGATAGCGCTGAACGCGTCGCGGCAGAGATACGGGACGCCGGAGGGCAGGCGGCGGCTATCGCCTGCGATATCTCCAGCCAGGACGACGTTTCGCGCCTTCTGCCTTTCACCATAAAGACCTACGGCAGGCTTGATGTAGCTTTCAACTGTGCCGGGATCACGCCGAAGCAGATCGAAACGCACCAGATCGATCCCAACGACTGGTCACGTGTCATCGCGGTCAACCTCACAGGGACCTTTTTCTGCATGCAGGCGGAGATCGCTCATCTCCTCGAACATGACGGCGGCGCCATCGTGAACATGGCGTCGACCGCGGGCGTCCAGGCCCATCCGATGCGGGCGGCTTATTCCGCCTCCAAGCACGGAATCGTCGGACTGACCCGCAGCGCAGCCGTCGAATGTGCAACTCGGGGCATCCGGATCAACGCTGTCGCACCTGGCCCGATCCGCACCACCTCCAGCGTTGGCCTTCCACCCGAAGTGATCGCCACCATCGCTGCGAAGACTGCCATGGGTCGGCAAGGAAAACCGGAAGAGGTAGCCAGCGTGGTAGCACTCCTGCTCTCCGACGAGGCATCGTTCGTCACGGGCTCGGTTTACGAAATCAATGGCGGCCAGACCCAGCAGGAGCGGACCAGGTTTGACTGAAGATGGCAAGGGTGAGCGCGCACCCCGGTCCGGGTTCAGAACGCTACGAATTAGCGAGGGCTGGGACTTGGTGATGGCGCCTCACGGCAACGACGATGCTGTTGGGGTCAGACAAGGTGCTTTATGGAGCGCTTTTACGGCAATGGACGGTGTAACCGAGCGCGCCTGCAGTGCCTCAATCTGATCCAGGCGACTTACAGGAAGGATTCGGACAAGACTTCCCTCCGCGATCGGGACGTCGGCCGGATACCCGGGCAACAGGGCTATGCCCAGACCTGCGCACGCCGAATCGCGGGTTGCGATCGCACAAAGGATGCAACACACTCCGCACAATGTCGGGGAGAAATTGTGATCGGCATCCTCCACCAGCGCCACCAGATCTCTGACACCCCATATAGCGCCAAGCTGTGAAACGATCCCGAGTTCAGCCAGGTGAGCGCGCGAGGCGTTGATCAGCGTCGTCTTCGACCGTTCTCTTAATTGCGGGGTCCAACGAACGCGCTATGGCACTTCACGTGCCGGAGAAGGAGACCGTCCGCTTTACCAAGCCCTTCATGCCTGTTTAGCCGGGATCGGGACCCATCATCCTCTTGGCAGTGAGCCACAGAGCAGCAAATCCTTCGCTGCGGCGACGCGTGCTTGTTGGTGGGCACCCTTGCGGTCGGCGAACAGCAGTATGAAGTGTTCAGCGCTAGCGCTGGAGACAGGGTGGGTTAGGGTTTGTCCACGAAACCTAGCGAAGCGCACTCGCCGGGCTCGTCCTGAGCTCCAGCCAACGGCGAGCAATCACCTTGTACTGACCAAACGAGCCTGCGCCTAAAGCCCCAGGCCAGTCAGAAAAACATCGATCTGCCGCTCGAAACGGGGCCGGTCGAAATCCACCAGTGCCACGCGCCAGATGCCCTGCATGTAGGTGGCAATGATCGACGCCTTGGTCTGCGGATCGAACGTGGCCGGCAGCGCACCTTTATCCCGATCCTGGCTCAGCCGCTCGGCAAGACTCGCCTGGAATTTTTCCGCACGGTCCTCGACGAACTGCCGCAAATCAGGTTCCGACAGCACCTCCTCCGAGGCCATCGCCGCCGACATGCAGAGGCGGGACGGTGTCTGCGGATTGTCCAAGCAGTCGAGCACGACGCCGAACAGCGCGCGAATTCCTTGGCTGGCCGTGGGCGCGGACATCAGTGCCTGGGCGCGTTTGCGGCCCTCCGTCTCCTCGTAACGCTCCACGCATGCCAGATAGAGCTGCTTCTTACTCTTGAGGGTGTTGTAAAACGAGCCTTCGCCAATGCCCATAATCTTCAGGAGATCGCGTAGCCCGGTCCCGGCATAGCCGTGCTTCCAGAACAGCCGCATTGCCTTGTCCAGAGCCCGTTCGTAGTCGAAAGCAATTGTGCGCGCCATGGCGCCATCATAGCGTAGTTGTAGCGATCGATAAAGAATTTTGTTGACAGGCCGGCACGCGCAGGCTCATGTTTGTAGCAGTCGATACAAATAGCTAGTCACCGACTTCTGGAACCATCCCCCGTTAGGAGAGAAAGCATGACTAAGATCAACGTGCCCACCCGCAATGAGGTATCACCCGTCAATCAGGCGATCTTCGACAAGCTGAAGGCGAGCCTCGGCACCGTGCCGAACCTGTACGCAACGTTCGCCCATTCCGAACATGCGCTAGGCAATTACCTCGCCCTCCAGAATGCGAAAAGCAGCATCGCGGCCAAGGCTCGGGAAGTGATCAACTTAGTGGTAAGCCAGGTCAACGAATGCGAATACTGCCTCGCCGCACATACTGCCGTTGGAAAAATGGTCGGATTTTCGGATGCGCAGATCCTCGAAATCCGCCGCGGTCAAGCGAGCTTTGACGCGAAACTCGACGCACTGGCCCGCATGGTGAAAGCCGTTGTGATCCAGCGCGGTCATGCGGATCAAGGGCTCGTTGATGCGTTCTTCGCGGCCGGCTGGACAAAGGAGAACCTCGTGGACGCAATTGTCATCGTCGGTGATAAGACTGTGAGCAACTATCTTCATGCAGTAACCCGCGTGCCCGTCGACTTCCCGGCCGCGCCCAAACTGATTGATTAAGGATCGCGCCGGTCGAAGCCGCCACCATGTGGCGCTCCGACCGGCAAGTCGATTCACTGCGTCATTCAAGTTTGACGCGACCGGTGCGTTCACAGTGCGCGCCGACCGCGACAATCGATGTCCTGCGCGGTCAGGGTTCAGACCAGGCTGATACGGCGAGGGCCGTCCGACATCGCCCTCGAGGCCGGCCTTGTCAACGAGATGGTAGACTGCGGCCGCCCGTTCCAGGCAGCGCCTCAGAGAATTGGATCCGGCCGTCGGCGGGAACCATCTCGTGAAGGAGATCTCGCCTGTCCTCGAGCGGCATGTCGCGCAGATCGTGACCGTTCAGATGCAGAAGATCGAAGGCCATGAAAAACAGGTCCTGCGGCCGGCTGGTGCTGGCGAAGCGCAGCGCGCCAAAGTTGGCAAGCCCCCTTCGTTATTGGTAACGATGACCTCGCCTTCGATGATGAAGCTATCGGCTTCGATCGCCCCCGCCTCGTCGACGAGCGGCCGGTATTTGGCCGTCAACTCGTGGCCGCGTCCAGTGCAGAACCGGATGCCGCCTTCGTCCTTGATGGCCTGGGCGCGGAAACCGTCGAACTTGACTTCGTGGCTCCACTAGTCGCCCTCTGCCGGACGATCGACGAGCTCCGGCAGCATGGGCGGAACGAACTTCACACGCACGCACGACCCCAACCACCCCGATTCAAGCAAAGCGGCTAATTTAGTTCCGGAACATGGCGAAACTGTCAGACCTTGGGCCGCCCACTGTCGGCAAGCGGCGTGGAAACCAGCCGAAGACCGAAGCCGATCGTTTTCATCCATGCGCTGTCTGCGAAAAACCGGTCGCCTGGCGCGATTTGCGGCAAGTCACCTGGCACGAGCAGCCGGGCGTAAGCCCCTTCAGCTAGATGCGTGAATGCTTCGCTCTTACAATTCTGGCTTCTCGCAAAAGCGCGGGGCGGTCGCGCCCAAAAGCCTTTATCAGCCTTCTGGCCTGAGCGTCTGAGATTCCTGTTTTCTCTTTCAGCAGAATGACGAGCTGCCTGTCGTCAATTCGGCCATAGGTATGGCTTTCGACATGTTCTCTCATTTGGCAATCCTCCTTCAACCAAATCAGGAAGGGCCCCTAAATGTTTCATCAAATGTCGGGTGAGGCCATATCCCAGGAATGGCGGAGGAACCGGCGCTGCTCCGAGGCGCTTCGGCCTGTTTTCCGTCGCGGGTGGTTGTGTGCGTCAAGTTCTGCAAAAAGGGGCGGCCATGAGGCTGGTCATGCGGCTTGGCGCAGAGCGAGCTTCTTGTGCTCGCGCAGGTCGTCCATGTTGATGTAGCGGTTGGCCTCCATCCAGTTTTCGTTGGTTTCGACGGCCAGCGCCCTGACCAGGCGCAGGCAGCTCTGTGAGTTTGGAAAGATGCGCACGACATAGGTGCGGCGCCTGATCTCTTCGTTGAGGCGTTCCAGCATGTTGGTCGACTTCAGGTGCTTGTGGTGCTGCCGCGGCAGGCGAAAGAAGGTCAGCGTGCCCTCGATGGTCTCTTCCACCCACGTCGTCAGCCTGGGATAGCGGCCCGACCATTTGGCAAGCCATGCCGCGAGATCGGCCTTGGCCTCGGCGAGATCGCGCCGGTCGTAGAGCCATCTGAGCTCCTGCAGGCAGTCGTCGCCGTGCTTGCGCGGCAGGTGATCGAGCGCGTTCCTGAGGAAGTGCACGTAGCAGCGCTGCCAGGCGGCTTCCGGGATCACCTCGCCGATCGCCGCGACCAGGCCGGCATGGTCGTCGGACACGACCAGTTCGACGCCCCTGAGGCCGCGCGCCCTGAGCGCGACGAGGAAGTCCTTCCAGGCCGAGCGGCTCTCGCGATTGGCCATCTCCACCGCCAGGATCTGGCGCCGGCCGTCCCAGTCGATGCCGACCGCGATCAGCACCGCCTGACTCATGACGATGCCGGCCTCGCGCACCTTCTCGTAGCGGGCATCGAGGATGAGGTAGGCAAAGGGCTCTTGAAGCGGGCGCTCGGCAAAGGCCTTCAGGCTCTCGTCCAGGCGCTTGTTGATGGCCGAGATCGACGAAGCCGAGAAGGCATGCCCGCACAGCTCTTCGGTGATCGCCTTGACCTTGCGGGTCGACACGCCCTGCACGTACATCTCCGCAAGCGTCGCCACCAAGGCCCGCTCGGAACGCTGGTAGCGCTCGAACAGCTCGGTGGAGAAGCGCCCCTGCCGGTCCTGCGGAACCCGCAGCTCCAGCTTGCCGACACGGGTGACAAGCGTGCGGCCGTAATACCCAGAGCGATAGCCGAGCCGCTCCGGCGTGCGCTCGCTCTTCGAAGCACCCAGAGCCTCGTCCATCTCGGCCTCGAGGACCTCCTGCATCACCGCGCGGATCACTTCGTGCAGCCCATCCGGGTT
This sequence comes from Mesorhizobium sp. B1-1-8, assembly GCF_006442795.2. Classification (NCBI taxonomy): domain Bacteria; kingdom Pseudomonadati; phylum Pseudomonadota; class Alphaproteobacteria; order Hyphomicrobiales; family Phyllobacteriaceae; genus Mesorhizobium; species Mesorhizobium sp. B1-1-8. The sequence continues at coordinate 306,270 of NZ_CP083957.1, read as the reverse complement.
CGAAAGCAGAATGTCTTTGACGGCAGCTATGGCGGATTTATCTTCAGTCTTGGTCATGGTGGCGTTCCTTCGCGGGAATCAGGTGACGTGAACAATCACCAGCCTGCCATGACCGCCCTCTCTCAGCGAATTTGCAGAACTCTCAGCACACTACCTCGCGGGTTGGGCCGGGGCGCCGCCCTATCGCCCCTCGCGTCTCCTCCACTGCCTACGAGCTTGCGTCGTCCGTTTCCTCTTCTCGCTGATCCAGCGCCTCTAGCAATTCAGTGAAGGACGCCGGCAGCCTCGTTTCAACGCCCAAGCCTAGCCGCCTGCGCAAAGTCCGACGGTAGTCTTCTGAAGTGACCAGCTGCCGGAAGACTTGGCCCCGCTCTGCTCTATTAAGCGTGGACATTAATCGGGCCTCCAATCAGCGCCCTCAAAGTCGGAACTCACCCGTGAGGTAATCGTTCCCAGATGGAATCGTCCGATTCGTACTTTACACCCAGCGATACATGTCCTGTAGAATCCCTGTCGCCACAAAAAAGATCGGGATCAAAGCCGGCGTAGCGTTCTAGTGCATACTACCAATGCGGCAGCCAATCGTCAGCGCACTGGGAGCTCTGGACGGAGAAGGCGCGCACTCGCTCATATTTCCGTGTGAGCGGACCGAATTTGGATGGAGGCATGCCGGCACCGAGGTGCCGGTCGATGTTCATCCTACCCACTGGCGCGATTGGATTTCAGCGAAAACGGTCGGAAACGATTCATGAGCTTGGCGCTGTTGACGAGCAAGCTTCAAATTAGAACCCGCCCAAGCCGTGATGACAGAGTATGTCAGGCTGGCCGAATGTCTGCCATATTTGGGGTAGAGGCTGGGGCATTCGGGAGAAATCCTATGCCGGTACTCACCCTAGCAGTCGAGATTGCAGACGCGGTAGCAGCAGCAAAGAAGCGGCCGCAACCTTCCTTTGATGTGAAATCCAAGGCAGAGGAACTGGCGAGGGCTCACCCCAACGCGGGGGCCAGCGTCGGTGATGTTATTGATATTCTCGAAGAGGAGAGCTTGGCCGTTGGCATTATACCGACATCTGAGCCGGGCCATTAGGCCGCGCTCAACCGGTCGGCAATGCGCCTCATGTCGGCTGTTGATGTCACTTTCTTCTTCTCCTGGAAGCGGACATTCGGATTGGCCGCAGACGGCAGCACTAGATACGATAGAATCTTTCGGCGTTGGAGCGAAGCAGGGCGATCCGCTCATCCCGGCACAGACCCACTGCGATGGCATGGATCATGGAAATGATCTTGTTTGGGGCCGCAAAAATCAGATCCACAGGCATGTTCGTTCCTACCATCGTCCGCCCGGGACCGAAGGCGTCAAGCACATGGTGCAGCAGCGGCAGTGTGTCCTCGGTCGTCCAAGCCGGTGCGCCCAGACCGAAACCGCACAGTTTGACGCAGACGTTCGGCGCTTGCGCAAGACGGCTGATCGCCGAACGCCAACCGGCCAGCCCTTCCGAACTGCGATCTGCCACCATGCCGAAATGTTCCAAGGCTATTATCGTGTTGGGAAAGGCGCGCGCCAGCGCCAGCGCCATGTCCATTTGCGGCCAGTAGAGCTGCAGGTCGAAACTCAGGCCGAGCCGCGCGAGCCGGGCAAAGCCGCGCCGCCATTGCGCGGTTTCCATCAGGTCGGGGCTTGGCGCGCTGCGCAGGCGGGGGTCGTCGTGCCAGTTGAGGATCTGGCGGATACCGCGCACGCGCGGAAAGCCGACATGGGCCTCCAGAAGGCGCTCGACATCTGGAGCAGCGAGGTCCGCATAGGCGACGATCGCGTCCGGCATGCCTTCCTTCCTAGCCAGCGAGCTCAGCCAGCGCGTCTCGTCGAGCGGATCATGCGGATTGCGGCCGTTCTGGACATGCACCGTTTTCACGATGGTGAGTCCTTCCATGTCGCGGCGGTAATCGGCCGGCAAATAGTCGCGGCGGATGGGCGTCAGGTCGCCCTCCAGCGGCTCCGGCCGGTCGGGGTCGAGCCACGGATAGGCGGCATCGGACAGACTTTGGAAATGCTGGTGCGTGTCGACGATCGCCCAGCTTTCGTCGGCGGGCATCATCCGCGCTTTCTGGTCCATTGGTCGGCGAAGACGGCGAGAATGACGACCGCGCCCGACGCCACATATTGCCAGAAGGACGGCACGTTCATCAGGGTCAGCCCGTTCTGCAGGGCACCGAGTGTCAAGGCGCCGATAAGCGACCCCAGTGGATTGCCGACGCCGCCGAACAGGCTTGCCCCGCCGATCACCGCCGAGCCGATCGCCTGCAGCTCGAAACCGCTGCCGCCGATCGGTTCAGCAGCGCCGATGCGCGCGATCAGCACGAAGCCGGCAAGGCTCGAAAGCACGCCGGAAATCGTATAGACTGTGACCTTCACCCGTTCGATGTTGACGCCCGAGAGCCGCGCTGCCTCCTCATTACCGCCGATGGCGATGATCTGCTCGCCAAGTGCTGTGTAGCGGACCAGAAGATAGGCAAGGGCCGCGACCGCCAACGCCAAAAGCACGGGCGTCGGGATGTCGAACAGGCGGCCGGCGAAGATGGAGCGGAACTCCTTGGCCAGTCCGTAGATCGGCTGGCCGTCGGTGTAGATCAGTGCGGCGCCCCTGAAGATGCTGAGCGTGCCGAGCGTCACGATGAAGTCGGGCAGCTTCAGCTTCGCGATCAGCACGCCGTTAAGGAAGCCGCCGACCAGCCCGACCAGCAATCCGGCGCCGATGCCGGCCAGCAGCCCATGCGAAAGCATATCGGCCGCCACCATGCTGGACAGGCCGACGACCGAGCCCACAGACAGGTCGATGCCCTTGGTCATGATGACCAGCGTCATGCCGACTGCGATCACCGCGTTGATCGAGGATTGAAGCATAATGTCGATTAGGTTCGATGGCTGATAGAAAGTGCTGTTGAGCACCGAGAACATCAGGAAAAGCGCCACGCAGCCGATCGCCACGCTTGCCTTGCGTAGCGTATCGCCGCGCCGCGGCGCCGCCGGGCTTTTCTTCTCGGCCTTGTCCGTGCGGGGAAGGGAACTGAGTTCGGTCACGGATTGTCCTCTCTGGCAGCGAGCGCAATCAGCCGCTCCTCGGTGAGGCCGGCATCATTGTCGACCATGGCGCGCAACCGGCCGCCGCTGACGATGCCGATGCGGTGGCAGATGAGCAGAAGTTCCGGCAGTTCGGACGACACGACCAGCAGCGCAGCGCCATCCGCGGCGAGTCGGCGCAGCAGCGCATAGATTTCCGCCTTGGCGCCGACATCGATGCCCCTAGTCGGTTCGTCGAACAGGAAGACACGCGCGCCGGTCGCCAGCCAGCGGGCGATCACCACCTTTTGCTGGTTGCCGCCGGAGAGGTTGCGCATCTCGGTGCTGATCGACGGCGGCCGGATATGCAATTCGTCCACGTAGCGCTTGGCCGCTCGCCGTCTCTCGGCACCCTTGATCACGCCGAGCGAGGCAAAACGGCCGTGATTGCCAAGGCCGAAATTGCGCTCAACATTCGTCATCGGGACAATGGCATGGCCTCTGCGGTCCTCGGGGATCAGCGCGATCTCGGCCCGCATAGCATCCGCGGGTGCGCCCAGCGTCGCGCGTTTGCCCGCGACGTTGATTTCGCCACCTGACAGCGGATCGATGCCGAAGCAGGCGCGCAGGATGGCCGAGCGTCCCGAGCCGACAAGGCCCGACAGACCGACGATCTCGCCGGCGCCGACCGACAGGCTGACATCCTTGATGCGGGCGGTGGAGATGCCGCGCAGCTCCAGAAGCGGCGCGCTGTGGACCGGCGCCGGCTTTTGGGCGCTCATCTCGCGCGACAATTCGCGGCCGGCGATCAGCTCGTTGAGCCTGGCCTCGGAGTAGTCGCCGATCGGACCGGAGGCGACGACCGCGCCGTCGCGAAGGATGGTGACGTGATCGGCTATAGCGCGAATTTCGTTCATCCGGTGCGAGATGTAGACGATGGCCTTGCCTGCCGCCTGGAGGCGCCGGATCACGGCGAACAGGCTCTCCTGCTCCGCCGGCGTCAAGCTCGATGTCGGCTCGTCGAAGGCAATGATGCGGCCGCCGCGGGCGAGCGTGCGGCTGATCTCGACCAGTTGCCGGTCGGCCATGCCGAGCGCCGATACCGGCGTGTCGGTCTTAAGATGCGGCGCGAGGTCGTCGAGGATGGCGCGTGCCTCACGGCGGAAGCCCGCGCGCGGAACGCGCTCCAACCCACGCGTGCGGCCGAGGAAGATGTTCTGGGCGACGTCCAGTTGCGGCACCAGGCTGAGCTCCTGGCTGACGAGGCCGATGCCCATCGCCAGCGCGTCGCGCGGGCCGTCGATGCGGACAGTGCCGACCGGATCGAGGGTGATCTCCCCTTCGTCCGGCTGCACGATGCCGAACATGACCTTCATCAGCGTCGACTTGCCGGCGCCGTTTTCGCCGAGAAGGGCATGGACCTGGCCACCGCGCAGATCGAGGTCGACGCCCTTCAGCGCCTGAACGCCGGCGAAACGCTTGGCGATACCGGTCATCCGAAGCGCGGGAGGACGGCTTTCGCCGTCCTCTGCTTGGGAGGTCGCATTTAACACTGAGATAGCTTCAGTTGGTCTTGGGATCAGGGAAATCCTTGACGTTGTCTTTGGTGATAACCGCCTGGGGCGAAAGGACCCACTGCGGAATGGCCTGGCAGCCTAGAAGCCGCAACGCCATCTGGACGCCAAGCTGGCCCTCCTCGAAGGGAAACTCCGCCACGGTTGCACGCATCTCCCCGGCGCCGACCGACTTCTTGGCTTCCCGGATACCATCGGTGCCGACGACCGCGACTTGTTCTAGGCTGCTGCCGCTGGTGACGGCTTCGACCGCGCCGAGCGCCATGCCGTCATTGTTGGCGTAGATGCCGACAAGGTCCGGAGTCTGGCGAAGGATGTTCGAAGTTGCGTTCAACGCGGTCAGCCGGTCCCAGTTTCCCGGCTGGCTCGCGACGAGTTCCAGATTGGGATACTTCTTCAGTTCTTCCTTGAAGCCCTGAATGCGCAGGCGTGCATTGGGCGAGCCGGCGGCACCCTCGATCTGGGCCACCTTGCCGCCGTTTGGATAGGTCTGGTGCAGGAAGGCGGCCGCCTTGGCGCCGATGGACACCTGGTCGGTGCCGATATAGGTGCTGGCGCCTTCGGTGCGCGCGTCGTCAATGATGACGGTCGGGATGTTGGCGGCGCGCGCCGCTTCGATCACCGGGGCGAGGTTTGAATCGGACTGCGGCGAAAGCAGCAGCGCGTCCGGCTTCTGCGACAACACTGTCTGGGCAAGGTTGAGTTGCTCGATCATCGAGCTTTCGTCCTTGGCGGCCTGCACGTCGACACTGATCTTGTATTTTGATGCCTCGGCCTTCGCGCCGGCCGCGACGTCCTGCCAGAACTCGTTGATCAGCGTCTTGGTCACATAGGCAAAATGCAGTTCCTTCTTCGGCGCCGGCACCGCGCCGAATTCCGCCTCGAGCGCCGTCGATTCGATCTTGTCCATCTTGGCCGTCGGATAGGCCGGGCAGCTGTCGTCGGCAAAAGCGGGGGCCGCGCCGAAAAGGGCGAGCGCCGTCGAGGCGGCGAGTACGCCGCTTATCCGTAACTTCATCGAATTTCCTCCCATGGGTACCGGATCACCTCCGGAACTTCCTCTTCCCTATAGACCCGTGCGCCAGGGGCTTCACCTCTCGCCTGCAAGCGCTCCGACTGTTCACGACTTCACCGTGTTGCAGCAAGTTGGAAATTAGAGCATTCGATCTGTTAGATTCAAATTAGAAGCCCTTTTCGATTCTTTAGCCCACCTTAAAGAAAAATGGTATGGACTGGGACGGTGCGGTGGTGGAGGAGGCAATGCAAATACCTGTCAAGGCCATCTGGGTCTTTCATGCCGCAGCCCAGGCGGGCAGCATCTCGCGCGCCGCCGAGGAGTTCGGCGTGACGCCGTCGGCGGTCACCCAGCAGATCCAGGCGCTGGAAACCCAGCTTGGCGTCAGCCTGATGACCAAGATGGGCCGCCGCGTCGTGCTGACGGAAGCAGGCGAGCGCTATTTCGCCACCATCACCGACGAGATCGAGCGCATATCCGAGGCCACCAGCACGATCCGCGGCTATCGGTCGGTGACGATGCTGACGGTGCGGGCGACGCCGACGCTTTCCAACAAATGGTTGCTGCCGCGCCTTTCCTCCTTCCTCGACCAGAATCCGGAACTGGAAATCCGCCTCGACGGC